>CANMSW010000212.1 GCA_947500275.1 Bacteriovoracaceae bacterium
GAACTCCCAGCGCCTCCCAGCGTAACGCTTCACTAGATCTGACAGACCGAAATAAAGGACCCGACTTCGGCCGGGACCAGACCAATCTTCTTTGCGGTAGCGTGCAATCGCTTCAAGAGCCTCAAGATCCTCCGGCTGCGCCGGGGCCTCGATCGCAGTTTGGCTCGCCCGGGCAGCTTTCCATCTCTTCCACTTCTTCCAGGCCAAGAAAGCTAGTAGGCCGAGAACCATCACGGTCAACAACGCTGTGAGGAAGAGAATCCAATAAGGGAAAGCGAGTTCAAGCGGCGGACGAGGTTGCGCGGCCGCAGACTGAGCGTTCGAAGACTTCTCCTCGTCCGACAAGACTCCTTTCACGAGCGGGATAACCCAGGGACTTGTCCGTCCGACAACCTCGCCAGCGGGATTTACTACCTTTAACGGGTCGAGATGGATATCACCCTCTGCGGCGACCCCCATTCGAAAATAAGCCGTTTTGGGATTGCTCGGGTCCACCTGAAGACGCGGGTCAACGATCGCAACGCCTTGCTCGAGTAAGCTCCGACCGCCCTTCGGAGGTTCGATACGCATCCCCTGCTGGAACGGGATGCCGTCGAGGCGGACACGATAGGAGTCACCCACCTTAAGAAGGCCACTTTGCTGATCCACCCAACCAATATCAACTAAGGGTGCGTTCTCTAGCCCTTCCTGATCCTGAGAAGCCTGGGTGTTGCCAGAACCTTCGTCCTGAAGCTGCCTCGTTGCCGACGGGGAGCTCCGACCTTGCTGCGCAAGCGCAGGAACAGCCATCTGCGTCGACAGCGAGAGAACAGAAAAAACTAGATAGAGAAACAATTTAAATCTCGAATGAGAGGTCGGAGATGGGGTCTTCTTCTCAATCGCTCGAGAAGCCTCAGGCACTTCGCGACCCGCAAGAGAGCCTCTTCCGAAACGAGCCCGCGCTTGGAAAAATCGAACCACTGCGTCTGCATGATCACCCCGAGTTGCAATGCGGATCTCCTCGACCCTTGCTCCCCGGAATAAATCTTTTAGATCACTCTCGCGCTTTTCTACCCACCCGGAAAACCAGGCCTTGAAAGCTACTGCTTCGGTGTCTACGAACGCTTCATCACCCGTCTCCGGATCGACAACCCAAAGCTGACCTGACGGCACCAGTTTGGATTCTCTTTCATCCGAGATGCGAACGGCGACCACGTCGTGTTTTCGTGAGAGTCTCCGAAGATGAATGGAGAAATCTTGGGCTATAAAGTCACTTACAATAAATACGATTCCTGAGTGTTTCAAAACCCGGTGAGCTGACTCAAGAGCTCCGGCCAAATTTGTCCCCTTCGTCTTCGCCCGGAACGACAAAATATCGCGAATGATCCGCTGTACATGCGCGCGCCCTTTACGAAGCGGGAGTGTCTTCTCCACCTCACCCGCGAAGAATATCACCCCTACTTTGTCACCCGTATGACTTGCGGCATGAGCCACCATTCCAGCGACTTCTGCGGCGATCTCGGATTTAGTATTTTCAATCGAGCCAAAATCTCCCGAAGCACTGACATCAATGATCAACAAGACAGAGAGCTCGCGCTCCTCTTCAAACTTTTTTATCAACGGCTCCCTGGTGCGCGCACTCACCTTCCAGTCAATGTGACGAATATCATCACCTGGAACGTATTGCCGATGCTCCGAAAACTGGACACCTTGGCCCTTAAAGTGACTTTTATAACGCCCGGTCATCACATCATCGACTACTTTACGCGTCGTGATTTCGATGAGACGTACCTTCCTAAGAAGCTCTTCTCGCAACATCATTCTTCAGGCCTCTTAAATTCGTGAAATTGATTTTCAAGGCACTTCGACGCGCTCGAGCACTCGCTTGATAATTTGCTCACTATCAATGCCATCGGCCTCGGCCTCGAACGACACTAATATTCGATGGCGAAGGACATCGTAGGCGATCGACTTAACATCTTCAGGTGTGACATAACCGCGGTGTTTTATGAAAGCCGACGCCCGCGCGGCGCGAGCCAAAGCGATGGTGGCCCGAGGTGAGGCGCCAGTCGAGATCATCCCCTTGAATTCATTCAAGCCAACACGCTCGGGAAAGCGAGTGGCAAAGATGATCGATAAAATATAGTCCTTGAGCTTCTCGTCCATATAGATCCGAGAGCAAACTTCACGCGCCTCTAGAAGATCCGCTGGCTGACAAACTTTCTCCGCCCTTGGAGATTTCATGCCCGACATCCGATTCAGAATAGTCTTCTCTTCCGATAAAGTCGGATAACCCACCTTCACTTTGAACAAGAAGCGATCGAGCTGGGCCTCAGGCAGCGGGTAGGTCCCCTCCTGCTCAATCGGGTTCTGCGTGGCGAGAACAGTGAAAGGAGTAGCCATTTTCCAAGTGGTCTCACCAATGGTCACCTGGTGCTCACCCATTGCCTCAAGCAGAGCGCTTTGGACCTTAGCCGGAGCGCGATTGATTTCATCTGCCAAAACGAGATTGGTGAAGATCGGACCTTTTTTCGGAGTAAACTCACCCGTCTTCGGATTGAAAATCATGGTCCCGACCAAATCAGCAGGTAGAAGGTCGGGCGTAAATTGGATCCTTTGGAAGTCTGCGTGGATCACATCAGCAAGAGTCTTAATTGTGAGGGTCTTCGCTAACCCTGGCAAACCTTCTAGTAGAACATGACCGTCACAAAGAAGAGCCATGAGAAGTCGCTCGAGCAAAGTCTTTTGCCCGACCACGACCTTAGAGGTCTCTTGAAAGAGCTCATCAACGAATCGGCTTTTCGATTTAATTTCATCTGTAAGTGCTTGGACATCGATGTTGGACATAGTGAATCCATCATCTGCCTGTCATGATTTCGCGTCAATTCGAGTGAAAAGATTAACGAGTCGATGTTGAAAAATTGACGTTCAAATCTAGTGGGCCGGAAGCTAACTGTAAGCTTCTTCTCGCCAGTTCGATAAAACTCTCGAGCTCGCCCCCGCTACCCGACGTTCTGCCGAGTAACTCAAGGAGCTCGCGGAAGCGAGCAGGCTCGAAGGCAACCAGCGCCAGTAAATCCTCGACGTCACTCGAATCATCCCGATTGAGGAGACCGACCAATCCGTCCGAGCGCGGTGCTTGCAGCCGATCAGCCAGGTAACGCCTCAACGTCCTCGAAGTAGAAACCCACTCATCCGACTCCTCACCCGGCTGTGCCAAGAATGAGTCCACGAAATTCTCAAGGATTTCGCCAAGCTTCAAGGACTGGAAGGACGGAAGTTTTCCAAGCTCCGCGCTTCGCAGAAAAAGGAGCTCAGCCGGGCCCGGTGCCCCTTCGCCCGCCTGAATAGCTGAACCAAACGTCTGAGGCCCGGATGCGGCTTTGAGTAAGGCGACGATCGAAAAACTCAGTTCAGGATAGAGATCACGCCGTAAATGACGGCTCATCATCAGCCCCAAAGCCTGACTTTCAACCGGATCCTCATCCACGAGTTGTGCGATTAAATGGGCTGCCACCTTCGAGCGCAGGGCTTTTAACATCAAACGCTTCTGATCGGCTAAATCAGGCCCGTGATCCACCAAGAGTTGCTCCAGAATGGGCCCAGCGGTCGGAATGAGCTGAAGCCGCTGAGCGAGCACAACGAGCTCAAACACCATTTTACTCATCCGCTTTTCTTCAATCTTCCACTCTTGTCTCGCCTCACTAATCCTGGACTGGTCCAGCCCAGCCAATTCGTCAGTACGGCCCAACGAAAGCCGCTTTCGCCCCCGAGGCTGATAGGTGGGATCGGCAGCCTCAGACATGTCGAAAAGTCGGTCGACGACCACGTCGAAGAGAACGGGATCTTTACTCGGGTCGCGACCAACGACCGACTGCAATATATTAGCTGCCTGCGGGCTCGCGGTAAAAGTACCCATCGCTCTAAAGAAATCGCGAAGCTTCAAATACTCCTGCCGTCCCTTCGGATCAGGAATGGCAGCGGGATTTTCCGTGAATTCAGGAAATTCACGAAACTTCTGAACTACCTTCCGCAACATTCCTGTCTTCACCACCATCGGAACGATCGAGAGGTTATTACACTCCAAAGCCCGTGCGTTTCGGCACTGAGGAGGACTACTGTAGAGAAGCTCAAAAAACAGATTTCGAAGGACTTTTAAACCGCCGGCCAGCTGCGCACCATTTGAAGCTGGCAAAGCCCCAGGGAGATTTTCAGGCACGACCGACAACAGCTGCCGAATGTTAAATAGTCGAACCCGAACATCATCCGGCATCAACCCGATCCCGGAAGATCTCGCAAGCCAATCTTCGCTAATCACGGCACCGGGATCCCGCACATCGGTTCGCTGGGCAC
>CANMSW010000213.1 GCA_947500275.1 Bacteriovoracaceae bacterium
GAGACGCCGATCATTATCAGCCCGCAAATGCTCACTTTGGTCTTTTTGATCCGAACCTCTTCGACGGAGCGACGGGATTAAAGAAAGATGAACTTAAAGCCACCCTGTCAAAACAAGCTTCCGAGAATTTCCGCAAATGGTGGTCGGATCAGGAGATCACCTCGGCATGAGCCCACGAATGGCGGCTTCTCGAATCATAGGGGCTCTTCTGGTCGCCATGGCAGCGGCCCTCTGGGCGACTGATACCCTCTTTCGCGTTCCTGCTCTCGGGTCTCTGAATCCCGTCTTCATTGTACTCTGCGAGCATTTAGTGGGGGTGCTTTTTCTCTCCCCTTGGCCGATTCTACCAGCCATACCGAGTCTTTTTAGACTGAGATTTTCACAGATCCTCGGCCTCCTCATTGTCGGCGCCGGGGGGAGTGCTCTCGGCACCGTGCTTTTCACCGCAAGCTTTCGTGAAGTTCACCCAAGCGTCGCAATTCTCCTTCAAAAACTTCAACCCCTTCTCGTCATTGGACTCGCCTCGATTTTCCTTAAGGAAAAACTCAAGAGCCGGTTTCTGAAGTGGGCCGCTTTAGCTTTAGGGGCAGGAGTTCTCCTCAGCTTTCCGGATTTGGACTTTAGTTTTTTGAGTGGTGGCATTGATCCTCGGAGCCATGGAGTTTTACTTGCTCTCGGCGCGGCCACTCTCTGGGCTATTTCGACCGTCGTCGGAAAACTTCTCCTGTCGGAAATCCCCGCATCCCAAATCACCGGATGGCGCTATTTTTTTGGCTTGATGGGATTGATCACTTACATGGCCGTGAGCGACAGCCCTTGGTCCTGGGAAGCACTCTTCGGAGATCGTATCGTCCTGAGGGCCGTCCTCTTTACGTCCCTCATATCCGGCCTTCTGAGCATGTTCCTGTACTATCAAGGCCTCGCCCGCACTCGGGCTACCACTGCCACTCTCATGGAATTAGTTTTTCCGGTTTCTGCCGTATTTTTGAATGCGGTTTGGCTCGAACGCCCCCTCTCGCAGGTTCAACTCGGCGCGGCTCTGGTTCTCGTGGCAGCAGTGACCCGCATTTCATTCCTCGACACTTCCTCCGCCCCCAAAAAATAAGTCGGACCCAGGAGCCACCCTATGAATACCTCTGCATCGAAAGTTCATTCTAAACCCCTGATCAAGAAGCTCGAAAGACACGTCTTCGTATGCACCAACGAGAGACCAGACGGCCACGCCAGGGGCTGCTGCAAAACCAAAGGGGCCGACGCAATTCTCAAAGCACTCAAAGAAAAAGCGGCAGCCGAGGGGCTCCAGTCCACCATTCGCGTCCAGAAATCTGGGTGTTTAGATGTCTGTGAATCTGGCGCCGCGTTAGTGGTCTATCCTGAAGGGGTCTGGTACGGCGGACTTTCGACGGATGACCCCCAAAGACTCGAAGAACAGCTTGAGACCATCGTCCAATCTCACCTGAAGTGCGGACGGCCCGTCGAGGCCCTCCAGATTCCTGGTAAATGACTGACAACTTTTTGGCGCTCAATCCAGGCCCCCAGAAGCCGAATGAGGCACAAAGAAGAATCACTCTTAAAATTCACACCTTGGCGAGAATCGCGAGCACCATTAGACTCTAAACTATATGGCGTATCAGCGACGACTCCTCCTCATCAACAAGCCGTTCCAGCTCCGCTTCGCGTTCTATGTTGTTTCTTGGATGATCGCACTCAGCGTGACCTACCCTCTCATCATTTACGAACTCTTCGAAATGATGGGAAGGGTTCTATCGAGACTCTCGGCAGATCCATCCATCGGACTACAAATTCTTTCCAAACGACAAGACGTGTTTTTGCTGCTCGTATTTCTACAGCTTGCGGTGATGAGCGTTATGTTCCTGGTCAGCATCTTTCTTTCCCATCGAATTGCAGGCCCCATTTATAAACTTTCAAAAAGCATGGAGCTTGCTCGCGATGGAAAGCTCGAAGGTCCGATCTACTTCCGTAAGAATGATCACTTTAAGGAAGTGGCCGATCTTTTCAATTCGATGATGGCCCGCCTGAACGAGCGAACGAAATCACGGGAAGACGGGATCCAAGCTGCCGTCAGTTCACTTGAAGTCGCGCTCCAAAAGCAGCCGTCGATTGAAGCACGCGCCTCAATCGAGGAAGCGCTCCGGAATCTCAAGGCAACGCCGAAAGCTTAATTGGACCCTGCTATCGACTGCTAGGGTAACCAAAAAACACACGATGGGCAGAGCCCCCTTGAGCACCCCTTGACCCGAAACTCGGAGCCAGGCAAAGGTGAAGCCTGCCGTGGAACCTGTTTTACAATTCAGACCCCATCATTTTTTTTGCACTCTCGGTTACGAGGGCAAGGGCTACTCGGAAGCTTTTGTAACTCGTTTCAGCTCCCTAGCGAATCGACTCCGCGCGCACCCTTCAGGGGACGAAGTCGTGCTCGAAGTCACCCTTTTTTCAGACTCCATTTGTGAACCTTGCCCCAATCGCCGTGGGGCGCGGTGTGACACCCATTCGAAGATCACTGCACTCGATGAAGCTCACGCCGAGGTTCTAGGATTAAAGCATGGAGATCGAATCACCTGGGCAGAGGCTAAAACTCGCCTCCGCGAAAGAATGACGGTTGAAGCCCACCACTCCGCTTGTGCACCGTGTGGATGGAAGTCGCTCGGAGTTTGCGAGAAAGCACTGCTTCAACTGAAAACCGAAAACGTCGGGACCATTCAGCCGCGCACTGGACAGTGACTGTCCAAATCCCTGAAGATCTCTCTACCCATGGTAGCCCCAATTCGATCTCGAAGTCTGATCCCCATCGCTCTCACCCTCTTTTCATCCGTGTCCATTGCGGCGCCCACCCCGGAAAGCGCAACCTTCCCGAAGGGCCTCTTCAAACTCTCCGCAAATGAACGCTGCGCAGAACTGCAAAAACAATCCGGAAAAATAGGTAAACTTCATCCGTGGCGCGACTGGGCATTGGATCTCCAAGCTCAATGTATCCTCTCGCAGAAAGACCCTTCCCCTTCTTCGCTTGGCGCCGCTCGCAGTGCACTTCAAGAGTTAGCGCTCGAACATCCTGACTCGGCGCTCGCGGGCCGTGCGCTTACGAAACTCGCCCGCGCCGACCTTCTCGAGGCTCGGCTCCCGGGCCGATCGATGCCCGAAAAACGTGCCCGATTCTTCCGGGCGCTCAGCCGTTTACTCGACTCCCATCGCGCAGGCGACCTCACACTCCTCGATTTTCAAACGTTTGCGAAACTTTGCCAGCCCACTTTGGCGACCCAAAAAGAATCACCAGAGCAATTCCAGTGCGCTGCAAGCGCAAGAAGATTACTCTCCACTGCTGCTGCGGGTAGCCCCGAAGAAAAGATCCTTCTCGACGGCCTAAAGATTTCAGACCGGCGAGCATTAGCCCTTCCTCCCGGACCTGGATTTGATCGGCTGACAAAAAACTACAAGGACGCCGATCCGGACCAGCGATCCATCGAGGAGGCTGTGGAATTATATCGAGCCGGAAAAAACGCGGAATCTCGATCCAAATTTGAGACTTTCCTCTCTGAATTTCCAAAATCGAACGCAAAAAACAGAGCGCACTTTTGGCTCGCAAAACTTGAACAAAAAGATGGCCATTCAGAAGAGGCCAAGGCTCGTTGGAAGAGCATCCTCGCGCGCTCGCCCTTCTCCTGGCACGGACTCTATTCGGCCCTCAGTGGATCCATACCTCCAGGGCAGGCAATATCAACGACCGTACCGAAATCTTCACCACTCGACGAACGGTTGACTCCAGAAGAAACAAAAACCGTCCTTAGAACCGAAGCTCTCCTGAAAGCGGAGTTCCTGAAAGAAGCGTCGCTCGAGGTAAAAGCACTGAAAGCTCGAGACTCCATTCCCGCCTCGACTCTCCTAGCGTGGACGGAATTGGCTCATCAAGCACAAGCGCACTCTACCGCTTTCGTATTGATTACCGAAGTCCTTCAACGGGGATGTAGCGAGGCACTGACGACCACAATTCTACACCGGGTATTTCCTGCCCCCGCTTCTGAGCTGTGGAAAATGATCCTAGAGAACTCGTCTACCACCGGACTCGATCCCTACCTCGTGCTCTCGCTCATCAAGCAAGAGAGCGCATTTGACGGGAATATTCTGTCCTCTGTTGGCGCCGCCGGATATATGCAGTTAATGCCGTTCACGGCCCTAGAAGTTATCCCCGGGATGGAAAGGGCAAAACTCGTCAATCCTGAGACCAACTTGCAGGCGGGGACTCGCTACCTCGCAAAAATGCTCGCGCGTTATATGGGCTCAGTACCGCATGC
>CANMSW010000214.1 GCA_947500275.1 Bacteriovoracaceae bacterium
AGAACTGCTCCCTCGTTCTGCCCCTGGATGCGGAACTCACGAACGCTGTTTGGATTGGCGTACGGTGCTGAATCAATTTTTCCAGCCTCGAGCTTATCCTTCCTGAAGCTCACCGGCGCAGAGATCACAGACCCCTCACGACGGACCTCTAGAACAACACGGAAGTCATCTTCACGGTTTAAAGCAGGGTTCGAAATCAAGACCCGCTGCTCAACCGATGGGAAGTCTGCCGTCCAGTTTTTTACGAAAATCCGCTCTCCGGATACTCCGCGATAGACTTCCAACTGATATTGGGTCTCGGCACGAGCCACATTCCCGCGATCCGTGAAGCGAATTTCTCCCTCGCCCGGCGAGGCAACGACCAACTCTGGCCCTGCAATCGTGCGAGCATCCAACTGCTCAGGAGAATACTTAGGCACTAACCTCAGCGTCACACTGATTTCGGTGCCGCTGCGTCGCTGCGATAACTCCGCGTAGCTGAAAACCGGGCTATTCACTTGAACATCCAAACGAGGTGCCGACTCTTCGCCTTTCAGGCTAATGACCACAGACTCGGTCTCGCCCGCACGGAGGTTCGATTCAGCAGGGAACTCAATTCGAGCGGAAACGCCCCACTGACGCTCAAAGATTTTATCGGTCACGGTCCGGACACGCTCTTCAGTACGATAGCGCGTCTCAGTGCGATAACGGGTCACGACTCGTGTGTGAGGGACAGAAACTTGCCTGCAGACCCAGTCTCTCTGATCGCGGCAAACGGGGTAGTAATCGCAACGCTCCACGCGATCGTAAACGGTCGAACACTCGCGAACATCCCGGCAAACACGGCCACTCGGAGTTGCGCGGCACTGACGAACTACGCGGCACACTTGGCGGGGACGATTTTCCCACACGCAACGGCGCTCATTTTGGCAGACGGGGCGATTCACCCAGTCGCAACGAGTTTCGTAGGTATAGTAGGTTTCAACGTCTTGATATGGAACTTGAACCGTATAGGGAACTTGGACGTAATCAACGACTTGTCTTTCGACGTAGCGATAAACGTTCTTGGTCAACGGAGCAGTGATATCTTGTGATCCGTCCGAAGCGTTCCGATCAACGGCCACTTCATCGCGCTCTACAGGATCCGCTGCCTGTGCAACGGTTCCTTGTGCGGCGCCAAACAAAAGGCCCAGCGCTGCAACCCAAGGGACGACACGAAACTGAAAAGTCGACTTACTCCAAGAGAGTCCTAAGTTCACGGCTTATCCTCCAGATCCAAGTTCAGGGGTCTTTCCACGGATAGACCATAGACACCCGATTTCACGCAAGTTTTGCCTCCCGCTTGCGCATTTGTTTCACGAGGCGATTGAGCGTGAACAAAGGCAAAACGAGCGGATTGGGATTTCCAGAATAAGAAAATAAAAAGGCTCGGTTCCTAGAGGGGTTTTCACCACTCTAACAACCGAGCCTTCAAAACTTTCAAGTTTAAGCTGTTTCCAGCCTAGAACTTAGAAGCGTCCGCCGCGTCCGCCGCCGAAGCCGCCGCCGCCTTCGCGACCGCCACGTCCGCCGCCGAAGCCGCCGCCGCCACCTGGGCGACCACCGCGTCCGCCACCACCACCGAAGCCGCCGCCGCCACCGGTGCGAGGCTCCATTGGGCGTGCTTCGTTAACGGTCAAGCTACGGCCACCGCAATCGGCGCCGTTGACTTTAGCGATAGCATCCTGGGCTTCTTGATCCGAACTCATTTCGACGAACCCAAAGCCTTTGCTGCGGCCGGTATCGCGATCGACAATGACTTTTGCCGATTCAACGGTTCCAACGCGAGCGAAAGTGTCGAACAAAAATTGATCGTCGACAGTAAATGGAAGGTTTCCTACGTACAGTTTCTTGCCCATGATATGCCTCCTTGACACGTAAACAGAGCACTTGCCGCCAAAGAGGACATGAGCCATATGCCCGGGAACTCGATTGCGACTTCTCAAACAGCCGGGTGATCTTTCGATTCCCCTGCTAACTACGGGGCTCCGGTTAGCAGCCCTGCGTTAGAAAGAAAAGCACCAATTCTCATTCTTCGTTGCAGACCTCAAACTTCCCTCGGATGCTGAGGGGGGAGAACCGGATTTGAACACCATGATAGCCTTCCTGCCCCCCCAAAACGGGTTCATTTTCGTCGCTCTGACCCTTTTCGTGATCCTTTTTTGGGTCCCGAGGCGGGAGTCAAACTCGCCCACCCTCCGGCTTTTTCGCGCCCTGTTCCCGTCCTGGCGCTTTTTCGATCGAACGGGTGAGGTCCCCCGGCTCGAAGCCAGGCGTGCCCAGGACTCCACCCCGCAGTGGAAGGAAGTGATTCCTCCCCGTCCTAGACCCCTAACAGCCTGGGTTTTTAACCCTGCTGGGAATCGCGACTTCGCGCTCCACACCCTAGTCGGTCAGCTCGTCAGCGACCTCCAGGACACGCCGGACGCCACCCCCGAGGCCATATTGACCACTGTCTCCTACACACTCGTTAAAAATCTCGTAGAAAGCCGCATGCCAATGATGGCGGACGGGGAAGAGTACCAATTCCGCTTAGTAGCTCTGGGCCCGGACCATTCGACCGAAGAGTTCTTTGTTTCCCCCGTCGAAACGAAAAGGGCCACCCCATGACTCTTGAGTTCGCCCTGAAAACGACATTGGCCCTGGCGGGGATATCGAATTTCGTCCAGGCGGCCGAGCTTCTCAGCATTCGAAAAGACTGGTCCGACCAGAAAGGCATCTGGCGTTGGAGGGATTTGCGCCAAGAATACCGAAGCCTTAGCCCGCCAATTTACGGCCTTTTTACGCTCATTCTTTCCGAAAAAGGCTTTTTGATCACTCAAGCTTTCCGAATCGTGTCGTCGATCCTCCTCATCGCCTGCCTCTGGCTCCCAATGGCTCAGCACATCTCGCCCCTTGCATGCTGGATCACACTCGCAGGTGCGCTTTTCAGTGCCATTCGCTGGCGAGGTGCCTTCAACGGCGGGAGCGATGCCATGAATCTCGTTGTGCTCATCCCTCTGTCGGTAGCGCAACTCTTCGGGCCAGACTCGGAAATGGCCGTTCGGGTTGCGCTAGGTTATATCGCTTTGCAGTCCGTCCTTTCCTACTGGGTCGCAGGTTTCGTCAAAATCCGCGAAGCCGAATGGCGCCAAGGCAAGGCGCTCCCTCTTTTTCTCGCCACACCCCAGTATGCCGTCCCAACCGAAGTCGTTCGATTAATTCAAACCTCTCCTTACGGGGCTTGGGTCGCCTCTTGGGGCGTGATGCTCTTCGAGCTTACCTTTCCGGTCGTCCTTTTCACTCCTAAATGGGCGCCCTTCCTACTCGGCATCGGCTTTGTCTTTCACTTCGCAAATGCCGCTTTGCTTGGACTCAATCGTTTTGTATTTGCTTGGGCGGCAACGTACCCAGCCCTTCTGGTGATGGGTCAAATCCTTGCTGAAAGTTTGCAGCCCTTTTTATGATCATTCGAGAAGCCCAGAGAAAAGACATCCCGACCATCGCTGCCTTTCAAGTCGCCATGGCACGCGAGACCGAATCCTTGGATCTTGACCCCGAAGTCGTCTTAGCCGGCGTGACGGCCGTCTTCGACGGCTCGAATCCCGCAGCGGCGAGCGGCTGTTATTATGTGGCGGAAGAACCCGGTACTCTAACCGTGACGGGGTGTACCCTCGTTCTGACCGAATGGAGCGACTGGCGAAACGGGACGGTCTGGTGGATCCATAGCGTCTATGTATTACCCGCATTCCGTAGCGCGGGGGTCTTCCGTAAAATCTACGAGAACCTGAAAGCTCAAGTTGAAGCCCGAAAAGAACTCCGGGGTCTCCGACTCTTTGTGGATATCACCAACACTCGCGCCCAGGACGTCTATCGACGGCTAGGCATGAATGGCGACCACTACCGACTCTACGAGTGGATGAAAACTTTTTAAGCGATTGGCTCGAATGAGGTAATTTTGCAGGGGACGAATCGAAAAGTTCGCTTCGCTCCCTCTTCATGATATCGAGCGCACCCTAAGAACAAAGACGCATTTGGAGCGAAAGATGACGGACGAATTCGACGACATTCAAATCAAAGGCCTGGCTTCGATTGGTTCGCTAGTGAAGAAAATCCTAGGCGTTCTACCGACTGCGAACACACAAGATATCATTCGGATTGTACGGGAAACGCAAGACGCCGAAACCGGAAAGATCAATGAAGCTCGGGCCCTGGAACTTGCTCAGAAGCTCAGTCAGCTTGGCAAATAGTCCGGGCCCGAGGATAAAAAGTCGA
>CANMSW010000215.1 GCA_947500275.1 Bacteriovoracaceae bacterium
GCGCTCAGTCGGGCGGGAAACAAAGGTTCAGTTTTTCCTTTTCTTCCTGGAAGCGCGCTGACTTCAATTCGCCGAATTTCAGTCGCTCCGTCTTTTTTCCAGACCCAAAGATCCGTCTCACCTGCGCCTATCCCCTTGAGAAGCAGGGCTTCTCCAGAAGGAGTTTGACCGGACTTTTCTTTGGGCAGAGAGAGGACGCGAACCAGGCCTTCGTTTCCTAAAGAGTAGCGACTGAGGCCTTCAATCCGGAGAAGGCGCTGTTCTCCGACGCCGAGATGAATCGGTGGCTTTTCTGTCGCGTCGGGTCTGGTTGAGGCCGTTTGTGCAGGGAGATCGACCGAGACGAGGAGCGAAAGGATCGCCGTGAGGAGAAAGCGTGGGTTGAGCATTCCCGCTCGGTTTGCAAAGAGCGTGCTTCAGACTTGCGCTCGGATTTTAAGGCGTAAGGGCTTCTGCGATGAGCTTCTTTTTGAGGAGTCGTTCGACTTTGCTCAGTCCCAATAAGTTCCCCCTTGTGCAAAGGGTTTCGGCGGCGTTGAGATCGCGAAGAGCGTCTGCGATATCGCGCTCGTGGGGGAAGAATTTCCGATCCGTGGCGTCGTACACTGCCCAAGCGATCTCGTTCGACCAGGCCTCGAAAGCTTGGGTCGACTTCGTGGGAAGGAGGGGACGGTTATCGGCGATATCAAAAAGTGCGGTTGCTAGCCGTTCTGCGCTTTCGGTGTGTTGGGTGGCTGAGTGTTTCGCGATCCAGTAGAGAGTGCTTCCTCCGACGAGCAGAAGTACTCCTGCCGTTCCAACAATCACGGCTCCGCAACCGAATGCATAAGTCGCCGCGGCTGTGCCCGTGATGGACGTCGCTACCGGAAGGGAAAGAGTCGAAAAGTATCCCGCGACTGCACCGGTGGTTCCGAGTGCCACCCCGCCGGTGGCGGCTGCGGATGCGCCGGCAAAGCGGGCGGTCTGGGTCCAACCGACCCCTAAATTTTCAAGGAGATCCGAGTCTTGCGTCGTAGTGAGGCAGGCTGCTTGCGAGGGACGGAGCACGAAAAGCTGCGTGATGAGGGTGATCACCACCGCGCTCACTGCAACGCGGGTCTTCTTCGATGGGGTTTGAAAGAATCGCATCCTGCACCTCATTTCAGGTGAGCTTGAGGGTTCACCTTGATTTATTAATGCAGTGCAATATTGATCAATCCCTGCCCTTGGAACTCACAAGAATCGGAGGGGACGGAGCCCCCGACGGTTCTCAGTGGCCGCTTTGGGCGCCCGAGGACGAGGGGGCGGGGGAGTCTGTAACTGGGGACGGAGCACCGATTTCTCGTGGACTCAAACTTTCGGAACGGACTTGGGTGGACCCACTCCCGTCATAGGGCGGAGGGAGCGGGGCCCCGCGTGGAATGAGTTCAAGAGAGTCCACAAATTCACGGCTCGCTTCGTCTCGTATCCGTGGTGAATAGATTTGGACGACTAACTCACAACGACTTTGTTCGCGTTGGCCTGCCATGAAAACGAGCGCATTCTGCGGGGTCGTCGGGCGCTGAGTGAGTGTACCTCCTTCTCTCGGGTAGGATTCGGGACAAGGCTGCAAGCGAAACGTGAGCAGAAGAAATCTTCCTTTCGGGCTTGAGCTACTTCCGTTTCCTTCAGAAGTGCGAATCAAGCGCGTGCCAGCAGGAAGAGTGATTTCGAATGGGGCGATCGCCGCCGCAGCGTCGGCGCTAGCCTGCGTGTACCGAATCATCGGAATGCGGACTTCGTTCTCTAAAAAGGCGTCTTGCGGCCCACGATTATTCCCGCGGTAGGTCAGATTTTTGAAAATTCCAGGATAGGGCGGGAGCTCGTAAATTGAAGCATCCCGGTCCCGGGAGTCCCACCAATTCGTGATCAGGCTCATATTCCCTGTCGGATGGGCGACGTGGTCCCTCGTCGAAGAAGCGCTTGAAGAGGAAAGTTGAAAAGCGAGTGCGAAAAGGATGAGTCCAATCTGAAGGGGGAAGCTCAGTTTCATGTGGATATCCTTTCGTCAAACGCCTGAATGAGGCGATTGAGATCATCGGGGCGATCCAGTTGTGGGCAGTGGCCAAACTCATCCGGCTCTAAGAACTCCGCATGGGCCGGCAAGTGGCTGCGGTACCATTCCCTCATTTGGGGAAGCATGATGGCCTCCCGTTTGCCCCAAATAAAGAGAATCGGCATTTGGAGTTGCTGTAACTCGGCGGGGCTCAAAAAGTGGGCGGAACTGATGCTCCGAGGCAACGCTTCAATCCAGCGTCTTCGGAAAAGGGCTCGGACGACCGGCCCGGCAGCAAGTCCAAGGGCCTGATGTTTGGCTTCAGCAACGATTCCCCGGAGTCCCCCTTGCGTGCGTGCATGGGAGCGGCCGTGGAGTTTTGCGAAAAAGGTTGAGGCTTGCCGAGCGTCTTCAAAACGGAAGCCTGATACGAATTGAGTGTATTCTTCGTCGCTTAAAGGGGCGCCCGCTGGCGAAATCAGGACCAGGGCTTTCACTCTCTCGGGGAAGGCCAATGCGAGGCGAATAGCAAGCCATCCTCCTAGGGAGTTTCCGATGACGACTCCCGGATCGTGGTGGGGGAGTGTCCCTAAGAAGTGCTCGTTGAGACTTCCGTCTAAAGCTTGGGAGAAATCTTGTTCCTCGCGAGGGTCATCGCTGAGTCCGTGCCCGAGCAAGTCCGGGGCATGGATGCGGCGGTCTTGCCCCAGAGCGCGGCCTTGAGGGACCCATTGGGACGCGAGCGCATTGTAGCCGTGAATAAAATACATCGGGCTTCGGGCGATTCGCGACGGATCCCTGGGTTCAAACCGGAGCGAGCGGAGTAAACCGTGAGCGGTCGGAAAAGAGTCGATTTTCATGCCCGCTACCGATCGGAGCGTTTCCCGGTATGCCCGTTCGGCATGGGCGAGAGTCTCGAGAAGTCGACCCTCCCATTCTTTCAAGGGGGGGAGAGGCTTAATCGGCGGAGCTGTTTGGGGGGCTGCGTCTTGAGGTTTCATGTTCGTTTTCATTAAAAAGGGGTTCAATCGAGCTTCGTCGTATTCCATTACGCCACAAGACAGGGGTGAGAGTCACCCAGCAATGCCAGGTTCTCTGGAATCCACCGTTGACTTTGAAAAGTGGCCGAGGCTATGTTCGCGAGACTTTACAGGTTTATCTGCAGGGTCCCTGCAAGTTTTTTTGGAGGTTAAAATGTCGTCACGTACAGGAAAAACTCGGAACGCTCGCAAAGTGCGCCAGGCTCGTAAGGGTAAAGCACGCAAGCGCAAGGATCAAAACAAAGGAACGACTCCTAAGTTCCCAATCCACCTTGACGGTTGATTGAGTTCGTTTTCGAAAGATGCCGAATTCTCTCTTTAAAAACAGAGAATTCGGTTTTTTTCCTTTAAGAGCACAAAAAATGCTCTTAAGGCGCACAAAAGAGGCACGCTAAAATCGAAAAGCGTGCCGGTTTCATGTGTCCCGTTCGGGTGCCGCAGCCTTCCGCCGATTGAGCTTCATGCTCCAGAGTTCCAAGATGGAATTCCTGTTCGGAAATAAAGGAGGGAGCGCCTGAGTTGGCGGAAGATACCCAGGGGAGTGATCCTGGTTCTGACCGTCTCCGAATGGATGTTTACCGAGAACTTATCGGTTTCATATGCCCGGTCTTTGATTCGGGTTCACCCCTTCGCTCAGGAGGTTTCTATGTCGAATAATCATTATCTTTTTACGTCAGAGTCAGTCACCGAAGGTCATCCAGATAAAATTGCGGATCAAATTTCGGATGCCGTTCTGGATGCACTCCTTGAACAAGACCCACGCTCGCGGGTGGCCTGTGAAACATTAGTCACGACTGGCCTGATTGTGGTCGCCGGTGAAGTCACGACGAATGCTCGGGTCGATTATCAGCATATCGCTCGCGATACGGTTCGCAAAATTGGATACGATTCCTCGGAAAAAGGCTTCGATTACAAAACCTGTGGTGTGGTGGTCACTTTAGATCGCCAGTCGCCGGATATTGCCCAAGGCGTAACCGTCGGCCAGGGGATGCACAACCAGAAAGAACAAGGCGCTGGCGATCAGGGGATCATGTTCGGATATGCCGTGCGCGAGTCCGAAAACCTGATGCCGCTTTCGATCGACCTTTCTCATCGTCTCTCGGCGCGTTTGTCGCAAACCCGCAAAGACGGAACTTTGCCTTGGTTACGCCCTGATGGAAAAACCCAAGTCACCGTTGAA
>CANMSW010000216.1 GCA_947500275.1 Bacteriovoracaceae bacterium
CTCGCCAAAGGCCTTGGGGGCGGACTACCGATCGCTGCGGTCACTGGTAGAGCAGAGATTATGGATGCTCCGATCGAAGGAGGGATTGGCGGGACGTACGGCGGCAATCCAGTAGCCTGTGCGTCCGCGCTCGCAGTTCTTTCGATATTTGAGCAGACCCAAAATCCGATTATCGAAAATGCTAGAAGACTCGGCTCCGCACTCGAAGCAAAGCACAATGAGTGGAAAAATCGGTTCGATCTCATCGGTGACGTTCGGGGCTTGGGCGCAATGCGAGGCATGGAGCTCGTGAAAAGCCGCAACACGCGAGAACCTCACCCCGATGCGGCAAAGGCCCTGGTTCGCTACGCCTATCAAAACGGGGTTATTTTACTTTCCGCAGGCACTTACGGAAACGTGATCCGATTTCTCATGCCTCTCGTGATGAGTGAGGAGCAGCTAAGAGAAGGTCTTGCCGTCATTGAAAGAGGCCTCGAAAACGTCACACAATAGCCGGGTAGCGTACATCATCGACATTCCCCGTGCATCGATCAAGATTCCCGGCAGACGAGCCCCCCGCCCTTGGGCGGGAAGACTTCAAGGAACGTAGGTTGCGGGGAATATCGACGATGCACCGGTTAGCTACGATTCATGACCGATGGTACCCAATGACGCGGGCAAAAATCCAAAGCGGGCCTACCAAGAGGTGCTCAAAGTTTCTAAAAAATGCGGGTGATTTCTTTTCGTAGACGTAGTGCCCCACCCCTTGAAAAATCCATCCTCCAATGAACAGTGCCCAATTCACAGCATTCGGTAATGCGGCGCCGATCGTGTACATTGCAAAAGAAACAAAAACCCACGGCAGCGTGAGCTTCCAATCCATCCAAAAGTACCAAGCCAGGGCCACTATCAGGAGGATCACTCCTCCATCGACCCTTGCCCAGGAGAGGCCCCCCACCTCATCCACAATAGAAATGCGGGCCAGTAACCCCAAGAGACTGAGCATGATGCTGGGGATTCCGATATAGTGACAAAGTTTATTGCCAGGCACCGTATGAAACTCTTCGTAACTATTAAAGTATTTCAATATTTTTTGTGTAGGCATACGCACCTCTCAATAGATTCGTTCGAGACAATTCTGATTATAAACCAAGTTTCGGGCCGACACAAAGAGCCCTAAAATACGGACAATCCCTCATTGCCCCACCCCAAAACTCTTACCTGCGTCGGTCGGGAGGATTCCGAATGAAAGGAGACTGCAGAACAACCGCGCACGCCTCATTTGCCCACTGGGAGCGCACGTCTAGATACGACGCAAAAACAAAAGGAGGCCGCTGAGCGACGCTCACCCGCGCGAGGTACTGATCGAGCTCTAGACCCGCGCGTGCCCGACACGCTGCTCGTTGGGAGTCCTCTGCTGGCAGCACTCCCTCGCTCGGGCGGACGCTTGGCGCAACTCCCCGTGGCGGCCTCACGCCGGGTACCGAAGGAATGCCCCCTACCACCCAAGTCAGGTCCGTCTGAAGTTCAGAAATAAGAACAGTGATCAAGCCCGATTTTCTCTCAAGTCGTAGGCGCTCCTCGTTTTGAGCTTCTGATTCAACCCGAGACTGAAGCTGTCCCAAGTAATGAGGGAGCAAAACTCCCTCTGCGGCAATCTGAGCCGGAGCGTCGGGTAGCTCAAAACCAAATCTTTGAACCATCCGGTCTCTGATAAGATTCACGTCACTCACGAGCACTTGGTTGAGGCAAGCGAGGAGGTCAGCCCTAACAAACTGCGATCCGCCCGAAAATGGCGTGACTACCGGGTCTTCTGATGTTTGTGGCCTTTCGCCAGGCCCTAAAAAACTCCTCATGCGAGCCTGACTGAGGCACGTCTCAAAACGCGAATCTGCCGACGCTCTGAGTGCGGTTTCAGCGCCTTCAAAGACGCGCGCAAGCGTTTCCTCTACTCTTTGTCTCACCCTTGGCCACGGATGGTCTTCTAAAAATCGAGCCCTCTCAAGCGACACTTGCTCATCACTCCATTGCGACCGCTGAGAGCTCAACACAGAATCCAATTGCCTTGCAAGAGCTGCGTCGAAGCAACGCTCTGAGCTCAAGCCTGGTCCTGGAGAAGCAACAGCTGTCGGCACGCTGGGGCCAACTTGGGCTTGGGCCTGGGCTTGGGCTTGAGCCTGACACCCTAAATAAACCTCCATCGGAAAAATCCTGAGCTCAAGCTCGCGCCTCAATCCGAGGACCGAATCGACGAGCAATCCAGCGCTCGGAAGAGGAGTCGGAAGAGGAGAAGGACTAAGAGCGGTCAGCAAATTCAATTCTTCGAGTAGAGCAGTCGCTACTCGTTGATCCATTTCACCGCGTTGAGCGGGCGATAAACCACATGCTTCCCAATCGTTTGCGAATAACCGACTCCAAGTGCGCAACTGCTGCGAAGCCAGTCTCCGCGCCAATCTCTGCTGTGACTCCTGCGACAAGCTTGTCCGCTCCAATTGAGCGAGCTGAGACTCCCAAAAAGTCACAAGTGGGGCAGATCCCTCAAGTGGGGTTCGATCCTGCTCGAGCTCACTCAAAAGGCTAGGGAGAGCTGCGCGCAACTCTCGACCCAGTTCCGTTTGATAATGCTGAGCTAACCCGTTGATATTAAACTTTCGACCCGCGAAAAATCTCCTGGAGATGAACTCGCTCTTTCTCGGACTGACGACGCCCGCAAAGTCCGGATTGATACGAAAGAAAGCCAAGGTGTCCGCGAAATCCTCCGCAGGAGAAGTCGCAGCATAGGAGCTCACAAAGCCATCGCGCCCCTCTCCAGGAGTCGCTCGCCATCGCGGGACTGGCCTTTCCCCATCGGCGGAAGCATCCATAACGATCTCGCGCTCCCAACCGCTGAGAACCGACCAATCTGCGCCCTCTTCAAAGGACACTGAACCCCCCTGAGAAGAGACCTCGTAAGGTAGGGCAAAGGCCAAGCTATGACTCCACTCATGTAAAAGCAGCGTAGAACTGGTGCCAACGAATTGCGGGTTGCTACTAAGAAGATCCTGGAGGCAATAGCCGGAGTAGCGAATCATGCCAAAATCTCCTCTCCTTGAAGCGAGCCCGCATAGATTCTCCCGACCGTCCAAGAGAAGGGACTGGGGAATCCGATGAAGACTACTTAAAGTAGGGAGCTGAAAAAAATGCCGCTCATTCAGCATGTGAGATAGCGCCAC
This sequence comes from Bacteriovoracaceae bacterium, assembly GCA_947500275.1. Lineage (GTDB taxonomy): Bacteria > Bdellovibrionota > UBA1018 > UBA1018 > UBA1018 > CANMSW01. Next base: position 3,192 of record CANMSW010000216.1, read on the forward strand.
GAACTGCTTGAGCTCCTCAGGAGCAAAAAGATACTCCCGAAGTGGAATATCACGATTTTGGCTCAATCCTAAACCCCGACTACCGCCTCTCATAGGAAAACGATTTCGAATCGAGAGCACATACCCAGTTTTTAAATAGAAGTAATGAATTCGAACTGCTGCTTCGGAGGACTCCTCCTGGGTGTAGCCTCCCGCCAAATAAACCCGTTTAATGACACACTGAAGGTCGGTACACCCTTCGAATTGAATCCCCTCTGTTGAGATCCAGGGCTCAAAAGCAAAAATCTTGGCCCGCTCCCACTCGGAGAACCCCGCTAGCCGGTTCGCAAGATCGCCCAGCTCTCCAGTGATTCCTATCCTTCGCAGAAACTCCGTCGCGCCGCTTCTTGGGGTAACTCCCCTCATCGCCTCTAGCTCGGTCTCAAGAAAAGCCACACTTTCCAGGCGCTCCCGTAAGCACCTTGGAGCCGCTACCCCGAGCGTCTCCGACTCAGAAGCGAGCTGCCGGCGTTTCTCCTCTGGAAACGGACCACGACGATTGAGCTGCTTTTCCCAACGCGTGAAAGTACCGGGAAAAGCACCCAGCTCAATCCGATCACGCTGGCAAGAAACAAGTGCGATGAGCAACACGAGGAGCAGCCTCATCTGCAGCCCTCTCATGAGTGGGACCCCTGCGAGAGAACTACCCAAATCACTTTTCCCGTCTTCTTCTCAAAAATTACGCTTTGCCCCCCCTCGGGGTTCCTCAATTCAAACTGCTCCTCTGCGTGTCTTTCCGCGGAGCCTGCCAAGCGACGTTCTTGAAGATGCGTACCTTGCCAACGGTGACGCCAAGTCTGGACGCTCGTCTCACCGTTTTGCGGTCGACAAAAAAGGGCTCGAACCCGATCTCTATTGAGCTGAATCCGACAGTGCGGATATTCCAAGACCCTCGCGACTTGCCCTCGTTCCAGGGGTAGCGAGCGCGCACTTCTTTCAGATCCCAGTTGCTGGCGAACTTCCGTCAAGGAAGTGACCCC
>CANMSW010000217.1 GCA_947500275.1 Bacteriovoracaceae bacterium
GATCCCCGATCACCGACTCAATCAACGCGAGCCCTTCGAGTGTGCGTCCAAGTTTGAGCAACGCCTGAACTTGCAGAGGCACTACGGCCGCACACCCCAGGGGATCCATCGCCCGCGCTCTTTCAAGCTCGGAGAGCGCTTGTGAAAAAAGGCCCATTTCTAAATAGGATATGCCGAGTGCAATATGATCATCGACGCTCGTCTTCTCTCCGGCGTCTGAACGACGAAGCTGGTGCTGACCTTGCGATGAACTGCTGAACTCCATCTCTTGCAGCTCGAACTCCGAGGCAAGTCGCCTCCAGATTTCATCGATTTCAGCCCAATTTGGCTCAAGATCGCCCTCCTTACTCAAGCCGACGTCAGGCGACAGGCCCGCAGCAGGAGCCGCTTCTGGTGACTTAGGTTCATCGAGGACAGGGGCGCGATCTTGGTCGACCGCAGGAGCAGTGAAACTTTCAGCAGGGCCTTCTGAGCTTAAACCCAGGACGGAGGGACCACTGATGTTCAGAGTCGCGACGGGGAGATCCGGTTGAGCAGGAGCGACTGGGCTTACGACTTTGGGGGTAGGCGACCGATCATTCTTCAGCGCTTCCCGGGATATCACGGCGGTCTTATCGAGAAGATCGTCGCCAAGGTCCACCATCGAGGTGGAATCAACAGGAACGGACTGGGGACCTTTTGCGACAGAAGCTGCGTTGATATGCTTCTTGCGCTCCGGACTCAAGTGAAGCTCAAGGTCAACGCTTTCATCCGTCGAAATTTCGATCGACGGAATTTCAACTTTTTCCGCAGGCAACGAGCCAATCGGAACTTCGAATTTTTCTGAAGGGCTCTCCGAGTCTTGCGCCATGGGCTCCCGAGTGAAATTGGGGTTAATCCCCCTATCCACCCAATTTTACTCGGTATTCCGCAAAAACTCCTCCAGAAAGTTCGTGTCGTACTCTGACCTTTGGAATCGTTCGTCGGCAAAAACTTTCCGGTGAAAGGGAATGTTCGTTTGGATCCCCTCGATGACAAATTCGTCTAAAGCCTGACGCATTTTAGCGACCGCATCTTCACGAGTCGGCGCATGGACGATCAACTTACCCAACATCGAGTCATAAAAAGGAACGACTTTGTATTGGTCGTATACGAACGAGTCCACCCGCACCCCGAAGCCACCGGGAACGTGGAGCGCTGTGATCTTTCCGGGCGACGGCGTGAATTTGACAGGGTCTTCCGCATTCACCCGGCATTCGATCGAGTGAGACTGAATACGAATATCAGACTGGTTGAGGGTCAGTTTTTCGCCAGACGCGGAGCGAATCTGCTCTTTGATCAAGTCGACCCCCGTGACCATCTCCGTCACCGGATGCTCGACTTGAATTCGCGTGTTCATTTCCATGAAGTAGAATTGGCGATTTTCATCGACGAGGAACTCGACCGTTCCCACGTTTTCGTAACTCACAGCATCACAAAGCCGCAGGGCCGCTTCGCCCATCTTCTTGCGGAGCTCGTCATCGACGACCGGACTCGGGGACTCCTCGACTAGCTTTTGATGCCGGCGTTGGATCGTGCAATCCCTTTCCCCCAGGAAAAGTCGATTTCCGTATTTGTCACAAAGGACTTGGATCTCGACATGGCGAGGGTGTTCACAAAACTTTTCCACGTACATCGCGGCACTTCCGAACGCAGCGCCAGCCTCAGAGCTCACTCGATCGAAAGAACCGAGAAGCTGTTCAGCACTGCGAACGACGTGGATCCCGCGTCCGCCTCCACCGGCGGCCGCCTTGAGGATCACGGGCCAGCCGATTTTTTCAGCTTCGCGAAGGGCTCCCGCTGCGTCCGGAACCGCCTCAACGGTGCCAGGCAGCATTGGCACGCCAGCGTCCCGAGCAATTCTTCTCGCACGGGTTTTCTCGCCCATGGCTTCGATATTTTCGGGAGTCGGCCCGATGAACGTAATTTCGCACTCCCGGCAAAGACGCGCGAATTCGGCGTTCTCCGAAAGAAAGCCGTACCCAGGGTGTATCGCGTCCGCATCGGTGATTTCGGCCGCCGAGAGAATGGCGGCCATATTCAAGTAACTCAGTTTGGACTGAGGTGGCCCAATGCAGACGGCCTCGTCTGCCAACTTCACATGAAGTGAATGCTCATCCGCCGTGGAATAAACGGCAACGGTCGAGATCCCCATTTCACGACAAGCGCGGATCACCCGGAGTGCAATTTCACCGCGGTTCGCAATCAACACCTTTCGAAAGGGAGGCTGAGCACGAGTCTGAGACTTAGCCATGGTAACTTACCTTTCGAGCAATCAAGCGGGTTCGATCAAGAAAAGCGGTTCACCAAACTCGACCGGCTGACCATTTTCGACGAGAATTTTAACGATTTTGCCGCTCAATTCAGCTTCAATTTCGTTCATCAGCTTCATCGCCTCGATGATACAGAGCGTGTCCCCTTTTTTCACAGTCTGACCTTCGCGAACATACACATCCGCAGAGGGTGAAGGTGATCGATAGAAAGTTCCGACAAATGGGGACTCGATCTCTTTTGTCTTAGGATGCGCTGACGTAGGGGCTGCAGCCACGGGAGCAGGCGCATGGGAAGCAGCTTGAGTATGCACAGGAGCACTCTGCGCCGCCGGCAAGGGTGCCGCGAACACGGGCGCTGGAGGCACTTGAGAAGCCTGCGAACTCGAGGCACCGGCTCCGAATGCTTTGACATGGAGCCGTTCAGCCCCGGATGCCCATTCAAATTCGCCCACTCGGTGCTTCGATAAGAGCGCCAGAACCGACTCGAGATGAGTGAGGTCCAGCCCGCCCGCTGGAGTGGAAGCCTTGCGATTCGCTGTCACAGAAACCGATTCTTTAGCTTTTTTACTTTTCGCCTTCGCAGCCATTGCGAACCTCCCTGTAGGGTGATGATTCCAAAACGGCGAAGCCCCGGAGCGCGACTCAACAACCGCGTTTCGGGGCTTCTTGATCTTAAGCGTCGCCTCTTACTTGTTCACTTTCTCAGAGTAAGAGTAGTCGCGCGTGTCCACTTTCAAAACATCGCCTTCCTTGATGTGGAAAGGCACTTGAATCACGGCGCCGGTTTCAAGCTTTGCAGGCTTGGTTCCACCGGTGACCGTATCCCCTTTGAAAGCTGGGTCCGTCTCGACGACTTTCAACTGAACGAAAGTAGGCAACGTCACGCCGATTGGGCGTTCGTTGTAATAGAGAACGTTGATGATGAGGTTTTCCTGCAGGAAATCCCGGGTATCTCCAAGCGTTTCGCTGCTTAAAGCGACCTGATCGTAGTTTGCTTGGTTCATGAAGTGGTACCCTTCCGCATCGCGGTAAAGGTACTGCATTTCTTTGTCTTCCGTGTTCGCACGGTCAACTTTATCGCCAGAAGTGATCGTTTTCTCGGTCACGTTCTGATTGAGCATGTTCCGGACTTTTGTGCGCGTAAAAGCGCGGCCTTTTCCTGGGCTGACATGCTGAAAATCAACAATTTCGTAGGGGATGCCTTCGATCTCGATTTTGAGACCTTTGCGGAACTGGTTGGTTGCGTACATGAACCAAGACGTAGCACCCGGGTTTTAAGAGCGTCAACACTCCTTGACGACTCAGAAATAAAACCTAAGGGGTTTTTAGAAGTTCGACCCCATGGGTTGACCTTCCGAGCTATTCGCGGAGCGGTATCTTTCAACCCTCTGAAGGAGCTTTTGAAGGCGCTCAACTCGGTCGATCCAGATCTGCCTCCTCAAGCCAGGGTCCCCATCTATGGCTCCGGCCACGGGCTTTTCCGAGAATGCCGACAAGGGATCTTCGGCCTCGCCTGAAGCATGCCTTCCGGCGCCCCGTGCCGGACCCACTGCATCATGCACTAGCCTCGGTCCACTGCGAACATTCGGCGCTCCGGCCTGAGGGGATTTCGGCTGCGACGAGTCAAGACGAAGGACCAGCATCCCTTGGTCATAAGCCTGAGTCTCGAGTTCCTTCACAAGCCGCGCTACTTCGCCATCCATCGGGGCGAAGTACAGGTACATCTTGTAGCAGCCGAGGGCATCGACCACTCTCCCGGTCATCAGGAAGCTTTCTCCCAAAATTTTCTGAGCAGCCAGATTATCCGGAGCCTCTCGGGACGGAACCTCTAAAAGACTAATCACTTCATCGTAACGCCCACGATCAAAGAGCGCTCGAGCAAGCGCGACTTGCCCA
>CANMSW010000218.1 GCA_947500275.1 Bacteriovoracaceae bacterium
ACTCGAAGAGCTTCACGGGCGGGCGCCGGTCCCGAAATCATCGAGGTCAAACTCTCGTTTCTTCGAAGGCATCCTTCCGTGGTCGCCACAGCCCAGCGACCTGCCGCCAAGTCGGTGGAAAAATGAAGCCTCTTGCATGAGGCGGTAGAAGCGGAGCAGACGGTGGGCGCCGATGTCGGTGAAGACGCCGTGTGAGCCGTGAGTGCTTTGTATAGCTTCTCGCTCTTTCCTAAACCCGATTCCGTTGCTCGCACAAGCTCGCCCGCCGCATAGGCCCTTCCTATAATCCAGAACGTCTCGACGTAAGCTGGGTCGCAGGGGCCACCAAAGTAACCGATATATCCGTGAAGTTGAGCCTGGAGCTGACTGTCCACTGACGTGCGCCCAGAAAGAACAGTTGATGCCCCAAAAACGTCTTTGAAGACTGAGTCGACGTGATCTCGGTCTCCGAGACGAATTTTAGTCTGCGCGGTCCCCTGGTAAGAGTAGTCCGCCGCTGCGGGGGACTGTTGGTTCTCCATGAATAGGTCGCTAAATTGGAATTGCGAGCGCGTGCATGCGCCTGGCAGGAGTGAAACGAGGGCCACGACGAGGATCATCCAGAGAGCCGAGGTTCTCATTCGTCGACCTCCGCAGCTGGCGACTCGGCTGTCGATGCGACACTACCTCCGGACTCTGTAAGCAGAGAGGGGCTGTTTGGCGTGGGGGATTCGACGCGAAGCAAGTGAGCTAAGGTCGATGCGACATGCGCGGCAACCAAATGCCCTTCGGAACCGCTGATCGTCGTTTTTCCCCCCACACCCCAGTAGCCGTAATAGGGGCTGCTCGTGCTGGTATAGAGGGGATGTAGCGTCGTATTTCCGACGACGATTGGCGAATCAATCGCTCCGCTAAAGAGACTGGACACTCCGGCATAAGGTGCGTGCTCTGAACCCCAACCCGCTGAGTGTGGAGCGCGACTGAACTCACTTGAAACCTGAATGACGGTGTTCTCGTAGATCGTCGATCCGATTGCGGACTTCAGCTCATAAATGCAGGTCGAGAGTTGAAAGAAAAAGAGGGAATCCAGGAGGAGGCTTACATTCCGCCCACCGGCTGGGGCCGCATGTTCATCGAAACTGTGAATGGAGCTGGCACCTCGTTTGGCGGTCAGCGGAGACCCTTCGGTCGTTGAGTTGACAGTATTGTAAGTGAACCCTGAGTAACTTGCGTGATCGACGGCGACGTTGGTCACTCCAAAGAGTGCGGTGGAGATGGAGCTACTATATCCATTTTTAAGCAGGTATTCGATCACGGCGAAAACTTCGTGCATGCCGTTGCTGTAGGTTGTGTCAGTTGAGAATGCCGCGTCTGCGGTGGTGTAAGCCGTGCTCTTTGCGCGGATCAAGTTTCTCAAATCGGCATCGGCGGCATTTGTCCCCTTGATGAGAGTTCCGCCGTTAAAGTTCGACTGGTTATACCGATGAATGAGCGGGTCATCGCCACTGTAAGTCGATATGTGTTTGTCTGTCAGACCGGCAATGATTCCATTACCGCCGGTTGAGCTCCAGTCGGCGCACCTCCGGATGAGATTCATGTACTTCACTCGGATATCAGGAAATGAACTACTGAAGTCTTCGAGACCTTCGCGGATGAACGTTTCCGCATTAGACCTCGCTTGGTAGATCGCTTCGGCTCCGGGTGTTCCACTTTGCGCGACTTCCGCGATGAGTTCGAGCGCTTCATTCATGGCGGCTTCAATCGCTTCGCGACGAGTGACGAGCGCCGTACCACTTCCTCCGAACGGATTTGCAGTCGTGCGTCGAAACGGGCTGAGGAGCGTGTCGAGCGGTGACTGTCCAATCGTTCCATTCGCGAGAGCGGTTCCCATTCGGGATGAAAAACTCTGAGAGAAATCGAGGCCGCTGATCACCAATTGAACGGCAGGGAGGTAACGATCTGACCCGTCGGCCACATTTCCATGGACACTTGGACCAGAGGAGTCAGGACGCAGGAATTTTCCGTGGAGGAAATCGTGACCATCTCCGACTTGGCGAATCCCTCGGAGGATCACCATGTTTTGGGCGAGCTGGGTCATGGCGACGGTGCTTGTGGAGCTTGCGGTAGTGGGTATCGAAGCGCTCCAAAGGTGGGGGAGTGCGATTCCAGAAAAGCGATGGATACCATAGCTTGCATTCGAGTAACGACTTGGATCAATTGCGGTGCCCGCACCTACTGCGCTCGAAAACTGTGTGGCGACATGCAAATTGCCGGGTGTTTGGCTGCCATCCCACGAGTATGGAAACAGCGGGAGATCCCAATACCAGCGGGGGGGTGCACCAAAAATTCCTATATTCACTAGGTTCCTTGGGAGGCTGCTCACTGCAGAGTCTTCACCATAAGCTTTTCGAATAAAGCCATCCGCCAGAGCTTCAATGAGCATGCGCAAAGGATTCAGATTCGAAAGGAGCGCAGCTCCCCCCATCAGCTTGAGACTCTCTCTCCGGCTAATCCGCCAGTTTTTCGAGCGCGGCTTCGAGTTTTTCATCGGGTAGTTCCTGTGCCCGAATTCCGAGGGCTATTGTTCGTGCGTGCGGAACGTGAGTATGACGACGAGGTCGAGACGAAGTTTTTTCTTTGGCTTCTGGATTGATAGAGGTCCAGATTGAGGATTTCTTCGACCAAGCTTTTCAAGCTTCCGTGACTTTTGAGGCTCGTTCCCAGTTGAATGACTTGGTCGCGATAATACTGCTCGGCCTCGCCCAAGGTGCTCGAGAGCGGATTTCCTGTGTCTTGGAGACTGACGGACAATCCCGTGAAGTACTCAAAGTAGTGTTTAGCCGCACAAACATAGAGATCATTCGTGGTAGCCATCGCGGCGCCCATTGCGGCGAGACCCGTAACACTCTCGTTAATGAGGGTTCCGTCGTAGCTTCTGAAGTAGAGCCTTCCGTTCTTGGGGCGCCTTCCAAAATTGGAATCGGAGTCGGGTGGCGTCGTTTCGGCTGTGTAAGTGGAAGATTCCGCTTGAACTTGCAAATGGACGGAAGGCGCAAAGCTCGATGCGCCGGTCGTGTAGTAAGGTGTTTCACTCAGATAGATCGCCCGTGTTGTTCCAGCGAAGTTATCCAAGGCCGCATGGCAGGACATGCAGGTGGCGGAGGTTCTAAAAGCGGGAGTACTCGAGGTCGGGCTAGAGTTCACAAAGCCTGTGGCATCGAGCTCCCGTAAGGGGGGGATATCTCGGCAGAGGAGATCTTTGAAGACGTTCTTCGCATGGCGTCGGGCGACGTAGAGCCCCCCATCGGTGGCCTGCTCTTGTCCGAGTCCGAAATTAAGAAGGAGGTAGGAGACTGAGCCCAAAATGCCGCCTCCTTGGTGGTTGTGGACTGTTTTCTGATTGGGTTTATCACTCCGCATGGCAACGGTGAGTGCTGCGCGGCTCGCTGATAGAGGCTTAATTCCTAGAAGGTTTCCGCTCTGCGTGCCGAGTGGCGTTGCACCGCTCTGGATAGCTGACCCTTGGACTCCGGATCCGCTGACATAATTATGAAAGCGTGTGAGTTCCGTACCGACGTAACTGTAATTGTTTAAATTCTGCGCCCCAATCGTGCGTACACCTTCTAGTTCACCGCTGTAAGTTACGACCGTTGAGTAGGTTGCAGGAGCAAGGAGTGCGCGAGTGATATAAAGAGCCGGACCGGTCTCGTCGTAAATCTGATTATCGGGGAGAGTGGCACCTGAGTTAAAGAAGTAGTCCGCCCCAAACCAAGTGCGGTGAAAATCATTAAACTTCCGGAGCACTTGATACTTGAGGGTTGCGAGGTCATCGCCGGTCGTCAGGAGGCTCGATGTTCCTGTCGCTTCGCCCGTAGTCGTATCCAAAGTAACGGCGTTGAGAAGGGCCATGCATGCCTCGACGGCTTTGAGTTCGCCGCTTCTTACTTTCGAAGTGAGAGGAGCCGTGCGTGAAGGAACTCGACCCGTCAGGTGCGTAAAACACCGCTTGTAGAGTGCAAGTTCTGGAAGTTTCTCCGATGCACTTTCGTCCAAGCGGGTGGCTGCTGCTTGGGAGTGGGACTCGATGACCCAAGGGCCAGAAGCGAGTAGTTGGATTGAAATCGCTCCTAGAGCGAGTCTCGAAAGCGCGGATTTCAAAGTGACGTTCCCCTCGTTATTCCCGGC
>CANMSW010000219.1 GCA_947500275.1 Bacteriovoracaceae bacterium
AGGTAGCTCCGATCAAAGACGCTGACTTTGGGCTCCTCGAGGCTCTGAAGCGGCTTTCGGCCCGAATCCGGCGCGCCGGCGCCATAAAAAACTCCATCGATGTTAACCAAGATGTCGGACGGGGTGATTTTCATCGGTGCTCTCGCATTTTTCGGGGTTTTCCGTTGGAGTTCCTTGAGGTTAATCTTCCCTTCGAACCCGAATTCCATCAAGCAAGGCATTGCTTTCTTTTTCGAGGACCGTTTTCACAAATCATGCTCGACTCAAATCAATCTCTTTTACCCTCTTCTCCAGATTCTCACCGTTCGCTCGAAGTGCTGACGATAGGTTCAAGCACCGAGTCGCTTGAGGAATTGGACCGCCTACTCACCACTCTGGGAGTGAAAACCGCAGCTCGGATTGAAATCGTGCTGCGAAAAATTAATCCGGCGACCTATGTGGGAAGTGGGAAGCTCGAGGAAGTTCAACAGTTGTTGCTCTCGGCAAAGGTCGACGCAGTCGTGCTGGACTTCGATCTCTCGCCCAATCAATTAAAAAACGTTGAAAAACTCCTGGGAAGACCGACGATCGATCGGCCGGGAGTCATCATCGAAATCTTTTCTCGGCACGCGCGTACCAAAGAAGCCAAAGTTCAAGTCGAGTTGGCTCGGCTTGAGTACTTGCTCCCACGCCTTGCGCACTACTGGTCTCACTTCGAGCGGCAGCGCGGCGGAATGCAAAATAAAGGGATGGGCGAGAAACAGATTGAAGTGGATCGTCGCTTGGTGCGCAAACGCATGCAGGTTTTGGCGGATCGCCTGAAGGATATTGAGAATGAACGCAATGTGCGCCGCCAGGGGCGCCGTGAAGTCTTGAAGGTTGCTATCGTTGGATATACCAATGCCGGGAAGTCGACCCTGCTCAATGCCCTGACTCACTCAGGCGTATTGGTGGAAGATAAATTATTCGCAACCCTCGACTCAAGCATTCGCACGCTCGACCCGAACAGTCATCCTCCCGTCGTAGCAATCGACACGGTTGGGTTCATCAGTAATCTTCCGCACTCTTTAGTTGCCTCGTTCCGATCCACTCTTGAAGAAATTCGCGACGCTGATCTTTTGTTGCACGTCGTGGATGGCAGTTCTGCTGAAGCGAAAGACCAATACGATGTCACTGAAAAGGTTCTCGAAGAACTGGAACTCCACGAAAAACCTCGCATGGTGGTTTTGAACAAAGCCGATCAGATCGCGGGTCCAGGTGGGCGAAATCTGGCTCGCATTATATCTCCGGGCGCAGTGTCCGTGTCGGCCTTAAATCGGGACGACGTTCGGAAGTTGCGAGACCGAATTCTTGAACACTTCCGGAAGGGGCTTGAGGTTTGGGAGCTCGTGATCCCTTACTCCGAGAGCCGCATGGAAGCGCTCCTTCATGCCCACGCAGTGGTCGACGTCACCCGACATTTGGAAAAAGGCACTTTTTATCGGATTCGAATTGAGGACAGTTGGGCAAAGAAGCTCGAGCTAGGGAGATTCCGAACATGAGGCAGATCAAAATGGGGTTACTCACGATTGCGGTGGCTGGGTTCGGACTCCTGCCTCTTTGTTCGCTCATTTCTCTCGCTTCTGCAGAGGCGGCGCAGACTAAAGTGATACGAGAGTCCTCAGGCTTTTCTCCGCTCCTGATTCGCTCCACTCGAATAATATCGAATGATCCACTCACGACTGAGAAAGTTTGGGTTCTGGATCCCAGCGCTGAAAATGCGCACCGACTGAGCTGGGTTCTGAATCGCGAGCTTGTTCTGGATGGACTTCGGGCCGAAGCGGCCTCAGACGGGAGTGGATATATCCTGAAAGCCGAGGCGCTTCGGGTCGAAACCCGCGGATTTTTGCGGGCCCCACAATCGCCATTTTACGGCCAGCTTCAAACCGCTTTTTCGTGTGCCAAGTCTCCAGAAGATTCCGGAGACCCAGCAACCTGGATCGTGCCCCCGTTTCGGACTTATGATGGCACGCGGATGGCGCTCGAGGTGGCGAGCGAACTTTGGGAAAGTGAGCTCACAAGTCGAATCACTCGGTTGACTCTGTTGATATCGAAAATCCGGGGCGTCTCAAGCGAACAGGCATTGGAGCTTGGGCGATTGCTGTTCGAGCAATGGAAGGATGAGGCGGTTCAGTCCTGGCGGGCACAAGTTTACAAGAAAGCCCGCGCCGCCGAGTGGACCTTCTATTCAGAACAAGGCCGTTTACAGGGGATTTGCGCCGAGGGTGCCAAGAGAGAACGGCCAGAAAGCGCCCTGAGGACTTGGCGCGACGTGATGGATCCAGCCCGGAAAGCAACCTGGAGTGAAGGCGCGTTTGCTGATCGATCGGTGGTACGTAAGATTTTAGCGCGTGCACCGTCGCGATTGTGGGACGGCCATTTTGTGATTCGCGCCACGATTGACCTTCTGGGACGACGCATGACGGGGCAGTTTCTTCTGGATTCGTCAGCACCCATCAGTTTGGTGTCGCCCTATTTTTTGACTTCTCAAGGGATGAATCCGGCGTTGGTCGAGCGAAAGGAAGCCTCAAGAGCGATCCACCGATGGACCGGTCACGCGGTGGCCGGGCCTTTTGTTCGCGCGTCTGAAATTGAGGTCGGGGGATATCGCAGTAATCTTGAAACGATGGGGCTTGTAGAGACGGAGCTTTTCACTCCACCCGATTCAGTTTCCACCTGTTGTGATGGAGTATTGGGGCGGGACTTTCTCTCCCAGGATGCGGTGGCTTTTTTTCCTTCCGCGGACCTGAAAGCGAAGTCCTCCGTGCTGATCTATGAGGAGCAGGGATTTGCTCCCGCGCCCGATCTTGATTGGGTCGAAGTGCAAACTTCCGCGACCGGATTTCAGAGCCCAGGCTGCTCGATCGTCGCAAACGATATCAAGGGGCACCGGTTACAACTCGGGGGGGTCACTTGGTCGACCGCTGTGAATGCAGATGCCCGGGTGAGTCCGAAGTCTGCGAAAATGATACGGGCCGCTCAGCCGGGTGGCTGGGCGCTGGAATGCGAGGGGCGACGCGTAGCAGAGGGCCTCCTTCCGACCGTATCGGAGATGAAAGGTGACACCGAAGGGGCAGCGACTCCGGTCACGATTGGTTTGGGATTACTCGGTCGGGGGCCAGTCATTTTGGATTCCGGCAACGGGCGGCTCTGGTATCGGAAACAGTCCTGGGAAACCGTCCCGCCCGCGATCACGGCGGGTGTTGAATGGGTATTCGACTTCGCCCGCGAAGCGGACTTGCGCGGTCCGGGAGGTAAGGAGCTGTCGCAGGGGGATCGAATTCTCCTCGTGACCCGCTTGAGTCCGAAAATGAACTTGAGTTCACAGCTTCTCAAGGCAGGGCTAAAACCGGGAATGCGTGTGATATCGATCGATGGGAAGCGCGTTGACGAGTGGGACCTCTGGCAAGTGAATCACCGGCTTGAGGGTTTTGGCGGGTGGCCCCTGGAGCTTGAATGGCAAGCGGGGGGCGAGAAGCTCAAAAAGTCTTTTGAGATCGGCCGATAATTTGACGGGTTTTTGATGGCCTTGGACCAAGACCTGTCCTCATTCTGAGAGTTCAGCTTCAAAAACAAAGCTTTGGCTCGGGCTGCGGCGGAGTCAAAAAAGTTCTTATCGGGCAGCGTCGATGTACTTCATGCCGATGCCCAGATGTATCGAATCCGAGCCTTTTTTTCGCTCAGAAACCAAAATGCGGACAGGCCGATCCTAGATCGGGAAAACGCGGGATATATCCCAAATCCCTTCTTCGGTGCTCTCCAAGACCGCTCGGAGTCTCGCTTGAGGGTCGCGCAGAATAAGAGTCTGTGTCTTTTTGCTGCCAGCTGATTGGAGTTTTGCACGTGCTACCCAATTCGGAATCCCTTGTTTCTTTCCGTGGATCAGGTCGCGTACTTCGTCTTCACTCAAAATCACTTCAGGAAAAAGATCATCCAAGACGTGATCGAACGGGATCCAGAATAAACCCTGAGTCAGGGCTGCTTCAGTATCTGGAACCGAGATCTTCTCTAGGAGTTTCGAGAGAGGAATCGCATCGTGCAGGCGCTTCGGCCCGGAACCCTCTCGCCTGAGCGTTTCAAGCATCGCTCTTGTGCCCAGTTTTTGCCCCAAATCCTGCGCAAGCACTC
>CANMSW010000220.1 GCA_947500275.1 Bacteriovoracaceae bacterium
AACGCGCAATCCTGCTTCAAGGGAGACTCGATCGAAGTGCTCCAACGGCTGAACGGAGTTTTCAATATGGCAGCCTACTCCGATCCCATTCGCTCCGAAAAATGGCCGTTTTCCTTCAAGCAGGCCACGACTCCTAAGCTCGACGAGATTCCAGGCAGTATCGGAATTGAATTAGAAATGCGCTCAGGTGATTATGCTGTGAAGCGATTCTTGATTCAAAACTGCCAGCGTTAAAAGAAACCCGGGGGGGTGACGGTGCTTCGTGATACAGGTCAACGTTTTGAGTGGAGTGAGCAGGGTGGGACCTGTTTTGCGGATTACCGAGTGAACGGGGATCGACTGTCTATCGACTACGTCGAATCCCCGGTTACACTTCGAGGCACTGGCGCGGCCGGTCGTCTGATGACCGAGATCGCGAAGATCGCCAAATCCAAAAACTACAAGATTGTACCGATCTGCGGATATGCAGCCTCGTGGCTGAGACGAAGTGAAGAGTTTCGTGATCTAATCGCCGACTGAGAGTCGGAATTGCGAGCGGGCTTAATTTTCTAAGATCGGCTCGTCGCCCGAGACCGTCACTATCAGCGAGATCCAGATTAAGTTCGCCATCAAAAGATGCGCAAGCTGGAGAAACGTAGGCGCAAGCAAAAGTAAGTTCGTCGCGCCAAGCACGAGGTTCGCGAGGAGTAAGAGCGCAGTCGTTCGGGCAGGGTGGGTCTTCAGGACTCCGGGATCTTGCCTGAATCTCAAGCTCATCAACCAGCCCATCGTGAGCACCCCCCAGAGAACCGCCAGTGCCGGGTGGACGACTCGGAGTCGGAGTAAAAAGTGAGCATTTGGGGCCAGATCCATCTGGATCCCCTCGGCTAGAGAGCTGGCTTTAAAAAGTGTATCTCCGAGCGCCGTAATCGCGCCTGCTGCGCCCAGAAGAAGGAACGCGCCCAGGCTGATTAAAACCCTCTTTCGAAGCTGAGGATGAGGCCAAAAAGCCCGAAGAGGCAATCCTTGGGCCGAGCGCTCGGCGCCAGCGGCCAGTAAAGTCATCGAGGCCGTGAGAAACGAAGTGTTTACGAGGTGAAGGGAGATTGAAATGGCTCGGGTGACCGACTTGTCGTGCGCAACGAGCTCAAGAAGTACCAGGCCTGCTCCCAGGGCTGCCTCGAGGAGCATTCCGATGACCGATAGTCGAGCCATGCGCCGAACGAAATGGGAGTGATCCGGAAAAACGCGCCTCGACCACCACGCCAAGACTACCACGACGAGCAGACTCAGGCCGGAAGTCGTGCGATGGGCGAATTCAATCAGGGTATGAGTTCCGGGTTCCTGTGGGAGAACCTCTCCGTTACAGAGCGGCCAGTGACTCCCACAGCCAGCTCCACTTCCAGTTGCCCGGACTAAAGCGCCCCACAAAATGACCAGAAGGGTGAACGCAAGAGCGCCCCAGGCGAATTTCGAAAAACGCAGAGCATTTTCTTTCGAGAACTCAGGGCTGGGGCGCTCGTGATTCATGATCCGAAGACCTCGAGTAGCTTAGTTGATGCGTTCGCTGCGCTTCACGCTGCGAAGGTTTTGCTGCATGACTTTCTTACGCAGGCGAATGGACTCAGGGGTCACTTCAATCCACTCATCTTCGTCGATCCAGTCAATACACTGCTCGAGGGACATCTTCCGAAGTCCGGCCAGAGTGACCAGGAATTCAGCACCCGCAGAGCGGATGTTGGTGAGTTTCTTTTCTTTGCAAGGATTCACGTTCAAGTCGTTATCTTTCGCGTGCTCCCCGATGATCATTCCTTCGTACACAGGAACACCCGGTCCCATGAAAAGGACTCCGCGTTCTTCGAGTGTCAAAAGGGCATATTCCACGGTGTCGCCAGTACGGTCTGAAATGAGAGCCCCGTTCAAACGGTGGGCAAGTTCCCCTTTGTGCGGCCCGTATTCGAGGACGAACGTGCTGAAAAGTCCTTCGCCCTTGGTAGCGGTCAAATACTTTGAACGCATTCCAAGAAGTCCGCGAGTAGGAATATCAAATTCCAGGCGAACGCGGCCGGAGCCGTTTCCTGATCCACCTTCGTACTTAGTGAGAAGGCCCTTGCGGGTTTGGAACATCGAGGTGACGTCGCCTACAGACCATTCAGGGAGGTCCAGTACAGCGCGTTCCATTGGCTCAAGTTTTTCGCCCGTTTCGCTCGTTTGATAGAGCACGGTCGGCTTTCCAATCATGAATTCAAAACCTTCACGGCGCATCTGTTCGATCAGAATTGCGAACTGGAGTTCGCCGCGGCCCAAGACACGGAATTGATCCGTCGTCGCAGTGTCTTCAAGTCGAAGTGCCACGTTCTGGCGAACTTCGCGAAGGAGACGGTCGCGGAGTTTCCGGGACTGAATCGCTTCCCCTTCTTTTCCGGAGAGAGGCGACGTGTTCACGCTGAAAATCATTCCCAGGGTTGGTTTTTCAACGTGAATTCGAGGCAGAGGGCCTACGTGATCGCCGCCTGCGATAGTGTCACCGATCTCAGCGAATTCGGTACCTGCGACGACACCGATATCACCTGCGCCGAGTTCCTGAACCTCAACCTGCTTGAGGCCCTGATAGGTGTAGAGATTGGTCGCCGTGAAGTTTTCGTTTTTGGAGTTGCCGGCAGCGTCGATCCCACGGCGGATCAGCTTCTGGTTCTTTTTGACCGATCCACCCATGACTCGGCCGATCGAAAGACGGCCGACGTAGTCGGAGTAGGACAAGTTGGAAACCATCATTTGGAAATCAGGACCTTCGGCGACCGCTGGAGCTGGCATGACGCGAAGGATGGATTCGAAGAGGGGTTCAAGGCTGCCCTTTTTCGAGCCATCCATCATGGCATCGACATCTTCGCGGATCGCAGTGCACCAGCCTTGGCGAGCGCAAGCATAAATGATTGGGAAGTCGGCTTGCTCTTCGGTTGCGCCCAAGTCGACGAATAAGTCGAAAGCGTGGTTCACGACTTCATCGATCCGCGCGTCGGGGCGGTCGACTTTATTGATGACCAGGATGACTTTCTTGCCTTGGCCGAGTGCTTTTCGGAGCACGAAACGGGTTTGAGGGAGAGGGCCTTCTGCGGCGTCGACCAGGAGGATCGCGCCATCGACCATGCCCATGATCCGCTCCACTTCGCCACCGAAGTCAGCGTGTCCAGGGGTGTCGACGATATTGATCTTGGTATCACCCACGATCACGGCCGTGTTTTTGGCCATGATGGTAATTCCGCGCTCGCGTTCCAAGTCCATCGAGTCCATGACGCGGTCGTCGACTTTTTGGTGGCTGGCAAAGGCGCCTGCTTGACGAAGGAGGTGGTCGACTAAGGTGGTTTTGCCATGGTCGACGTGGGCAATGATGCAGACGTTACGGAGATTTTTATGGCCGCTCATAGGAGCTCTTTTCTGCTCTCCTTCGATTGAGAACGAGGAGGGCGTTCAGGGACGGTTCTACGGACAAAAGGGATTAAGCGTTTGGGTGCTTATGGGAGGCGCGGATGATCGTCTTGATGTTTCCGCGAACAGCGAAATCACCGACGACTTCCATCTCCCAAGGGTCGAGGAGTTTTACGAGATCATCCAGGACCACATTGCAGACGTCTTCATGGAAAACACCGCGATTTCGGTACTGGTTGATATACAGCTTTAAGCTTTTGAGCTCTACGCACCAGTCCTTCGGGACGTACTTGATGGTGAGGTTGGCAAAGTCGGGGAAGCCCGAAGCCGGACAAAGGCAGGTGAACTCGGGAATACCGAATTCGATGCCGTAGCGGCGATGGGTGGTTCGGTTCCGGAAGCGAAGCAGTTTTGCTTCGTCGATCATGCGCTGACCATCGGGTCGGAGCTGGGAGAGGGTGACTTCTGAGTCATCCTGGTCCCCTTGGACGCGTCCGGTGGGTACGGGGGAGCGAAGGGACGCCTTTGGGGTTTTGGACGAACTCGACCGGCTCGAGCCGGCTCGGGCCGTTTTGGACTTGGATTTCATGCGCATGAATAGGTCCCTAGCATAGGTTGGGGTCTGAATGCGCGGGGTTTGTGGAGCGATCGACAGTTTGAGGGGACGGAGCACACGGGGACGGAGCACACGGGGACGGAGCACACGGGGACGGAGCACACGGGGACGGAGCACACGGGG
>CANMSW010000221.1 GCA_947500275.1 Bacteriovoracaceae bacterium
CCAGAGGCGTATTAGACGCTTTTGCGGTCAAGATCCCCGGCACCAAATAGGCGACGGACTTTCCTGTTCCCGTGGGGGCTTCGATCGCGACTCGAGCTCCTTTCTCGAGACCCTCACGGATGGCTTGGGCCATCTGTTCCTGTTGCGCACGCCAGTGAAAAGAAGGGCCATCTTTCAGATGCTTACCCTGGAGTGCAGTGCTGATTTGATCGGGAGCAATCTTGACTGCGATAGTCTTCTCGTCCTTCTCGCCATCTTGGGCTCGAAGCTCACGAAGGTCTCCCCATTCTCGGGACTCGAGCGTGGCTTTCGCGATTTGTGTCCGAGAGTGAATGGAATCGGGCGACGCTTTTTCGGAACCTTCAAAATACCAGGCCCACCACCAGGGGACATCTCCGGTTGCTGAACCAAGAAATGTGCGTGCGATAGCACCTACTCTTGATCGCGGGCCTTCGAGCTCTTTTTGGCCGAATTTCAGGATCTTGAGGAGCGCTTCGCAGTCCTCGAGCGCACGATGCGATCCTTCGAGTGTGACTTTTGCCCACTTTCTCAGGGACTCCATCGAATGCGAAGAGTGCTCCGCCAGAAGTAAGGCCATCGGCTCAATGCTGTTATGAACAAAAGGTTGTTGATCTTCAGGGAAAAACGGCGCGATGAACTGATCTAAAAACCGTTGCTCGATTGAGGAGTTGTGAGAAACAAAGGGAAGTTCCCCATTCTCGCAGAAGGTGACGAACTCTTCGACGACGTCTTGGAGTCCCGGAGCGGTTTCAACGAGATCGGGCGTGATTCCGGTTAGTCGCGCAATGGCGTCAGGGATTTCGCCGATAGGACGAATGAGTTTCTGAAAGCGTCCGAGTTCATTCAGATGTTCATCGACGAGTAGGGCGCCGATCTCGATGATTTCAGAGTCAGCAGGATCAAAGCCGGTGGTTTCAAAATCGAGGAGGAGGAATCGCACGCGCTGACCTTCCCCGATTCCTACGGCGAAGGTCAAGGCGGCAGAGCTTTAGGATTTCGTGGCCCGGTACATCCAGCTCACACCCCCAAAGACGGGGCGCGCAAAAATCTCGCTAAAAGGCCCATTCGCTCGAATCAGGGCTACCATCTGTTCACCGCTTGGGAACTCGGAAGCGGAGCTTTCGAGGTACTGGTAAGAGCGTAAATCCCCTCCAAGGAGGACTGCGATTCTCGGCATGATGTGCTTGAAGTAGAGCCGAAAGAGTCCATGAAATAGGGGATTCACGGCATGTCCGGTCTCAAGGATCATCATGCGTCCACCGGGTTTCAAGACTCGATGAATCTCACGAATGGCGCGTCCCGTGTCGTCTACGTTTCGGATGCCGTAAGAAATGCTCACGACATCAAAACGATTCGACTCGTAAATGAGTTGGGTCGCGTCCGCTTGCTCGAACTGAACGTCCATGCCGCGGCGTTTCGCTTTTTCCGGGGCAGTCTTGAGCATCTCGGCATTAAAGTCAGTGCCCAGAACCAAACTTTTCGGCCCCAGCTGCCGCTTAAACTCAAGAGCGAGATCCCCAGTGCCTGTGGCGAGGTCGAGGATGCTATCGCTTGCCTGAGCTCCGCTCCACCGGACCAGCGCCCGCCGCCAGCGATGATGAATTCCAAATGAAATAAGAGTGTTGAGGCGGTCGTAGTTCCCAGCAACCCCACTGAACAGCGAGTGCACTTGTCGAGCGCGTTCCGTCTCTAAGCGAATGGGCGGCGTAGTTTTTTGGTCCATATCCTTCTATTTGGAAGATATGGACCAGACTGGTCAAGCGGAGTTCGCGCTCGTCTCGACCTCGAAGCGCTCACGATCCGGCGGGACTTCACCCGGTCGGGTCGAGGTCGCTAGAATGCGCAAGAGATCGAGGGCTTCGATCCCCGTGAGCTCGTGGGGTGCGAACGCGTGCTTGCCAAAATGGGTACCCAAGACTTCGGAATGGGGATCAAGCGAATGGGCATATCCCATTTCCCATTGCGGGAACTCCCGATGGGCGACATTTCGATAATCGAGTAGCTGCACTCTTTGATGTCGCTTGTCCTTGAGCATGCTCGCGTACAATTCGTTGACGGCCTTTGGCGGGCCTTCGATCGCTTGAAGGAAACGGTCGCCGCTAAAGCAGAGGAACCCAGTGATGCCTGCACCTCGATTATGGCTGCGGGCAATTGCGAGAATCTCGCGTAAATCTTGGATAGCGCATTCTGGCGATTTTTCGCTCGCATACACTAATCGAACTAGGTTGGTCGCTGCATGTGAATCATTTTTCATATCTCATTAACGATATCTGGAATCAGGCAAGGCGGTTGTGGAGTAGCTGTGGATTCTAGTCTGAATTCGGTTGCAGATTTTGGCTCACAGTCGAGTGTCCAAGATGGGTTTAGGTGTCGAAAAGTTGAATATCAAAAAACGAAAAAAGGGTGGGGAGTGTGTCACGGTAGACCCAGCTAAGTTCTTGGTTTTTATAGTCTAATTCGACCTTGTATCGAAGTTGGTGGGCTTTTGCGGATTTTCCCGAGGTGAGTCGGTCCCTGGCCCGGTTTCTGCTCTTACCTCTGATCATAACGAAGAGTTTTTAAGAGGGGATGATTATGAAAAAAATGAATTCAAATAAGGTAGCAAAGTTCTTAGGTATTTTGATCTGTGGGGTTGTAGTGACCTCTCAAGTTTTTGCAGCGACGATTCCAACAAGAAGGATGGTTGCTGATCAGTTTTATGTCGAAATTTCATATGGGCAGGACCAAAAGATTTCCGTGATGCCGATCGAGCTCCCTTACCTTCGGCGCGGACAACAGACCGCAGCGAGAGCCTTTGATGCCATTCCGCTTTTCGAAGGTGAGATTGAAGGCGGTCGTCGCGTGCATCTGGAAGCCCGATCGGATCATGAGCATTTGGTTTTGGATCTTGATGCCTCTTTCGTTTTAGCCGGAGACGTGGCCGGACGTGAAAGCTGTGAGTTCACCCAAGTGCTGGGTTCGCCCGATGAATTGGAGACGACCAGTTTCGTCTGTGGAGATCCCTCGCTGACAGGATTCAAAGTGAAGATTGTCAATTTGAGCCATTTGGACCGCGAGCTTGAAAGGTCCCGGCAAGGAGTGGCGGTGCCACGAAATGAAGGCGCTGAGCAGCAAGGCCAGTCCGAGAACCTGATCAAGGAAGGGGATACTCTGTTGGACGGAAGGTCTGAAGCTCCCGCTGCTCAGAGAACAAACACAGTGGGACAGTCTGCTCGCTGAGTCGAACCTAGATCTCACTTTGAAGTGGATCGCGGTCCGAGGGATCTTGAGCAGATCCCTCGGGCCTTTTCTTTATTCTGGAATGCGTAAGAGATCGAGGAGCTCTTCGCGTGAGAAAGCTTTGAGCGTAGCAGCCGACTCTTCGATCAAGCTATCCGAGAGTTGAAGTTTGGATTCGATGATCTGCGCGATTCGATCCTCAACCGTGCCCTTCATCTGGAGTTTGAAGACCTGCACTCCACGTGTTTGTCCGAACCGGTGCAATCGGTCCGTGGCTTGGTTCTCTTTGGCAGGGTTCCACCAGCGATCGAAGTGGATACACACGCTCCCGGCGGTCAGGTCGATTCCGAGGCCCCCTGCAAGCAGCGAGCAGAGGAAGACTTTGCAGTCGTCTTGTGTCTGGAACTTATGCAAACGAGCCGCACGGTCTTGGGTATCTCCACGCAGTTCGGTGAACTGAACACCGGTCGTTTTGAGATGATGACCAATCAAGTCCATCACACCCAAGTATTGCGTGAAAATAACCACTTTGAGGCTTGAGCGGAGGGCTTCGTTAAGGAGCTCATCAAGAGTCTCCCACTTGCCACTCTCTTCAGGCTTCAGGGTTGAGATCTTTTTCACTTTGCCTGTTGAGATATCAGGCAGACGTGGATGGTCGCAGATCTGTTTCAAGCGGGTCAGGAGCGCAAGAACGTTGACATAATTGACGCGACCGCCTGAGGCCAGATCGGCGCGGAGTCTCTCAGCTTCACTGCTTTCCAATTGCTCGCGGTAGGCTTTTTTCTGAGCAGCGGTCAAATCGCAGTAGATCACTTCCTCGGTTTTCTCAGGGAGTTCTTTGAGAACCTGCACTTTTGTACGGCGCAGA
>CANMSW010000222.1 GCA_947500275.1 Bacteriovoracaceae bacterium
CCCCAAGAAGCTGAGCCCCGAGACGGAGCTCTCTTCCCGATTTCAGATTTTGAACGTGAATTCCCGTTCGGCGATCCGATCCATCGTTGATCCAAGAAACCCATTGATCGTCCCGAGAAAAACGGATCGCTCGGAGAGAGTCGAAGTTGGGACGTCGGACGACGTAAGGATCAGGCTGCTTTTCTTGTTTCATTTGTTCCAGCTGTAGTCCGAGGCGACGATTGGTTTCGGTGACCCATTCTCGCCAGTGGGTGGACCAGCTTCGACCGGATACGTTTTTGATATTCCCTTGGATAAAATAAGGGACTCGACCACTGGAGCGAATCGACAAGACACCCAAGAGATCCTCAGGGCCCTGGACAGCCGACTCGCCGTCTGCGGTTTTCTTCACGTCTTTCGGAGCAGACTGAACCACCTGGTTCATCATCTGATATCCATAAAGATAAGGGATTTCCCCCTCAGGAAATTCGAAAGTGTCGCCATTGAGGAGGTCTAAGTTCACGAGCTGCGGCGAACCGAGGAGTTTTTCTTCGACCGCGGCTCTCAGAATGCCTTCCCAGTATGGGCTTCGTCCTCGTCCAGCAGAAGTAAACTTAGTTTCATTCCAGACGGCGTGGCCTTCGAGCATCCAAGTCGGCAGCAGCGCATTGGGGAGTGTTCCGTCCCCAAACACCCAGCGGATAGGAGTCCAAAAGCTCCGCGTCGGGTCCATGTTCAAGAAATGGGTGTATTCGTGGAACACCACCATCTTCAGCCAATCATCATAATAGGTCGTCGAGAACCAGGGTTCGGGGGGCGTAATATAGAGAACAACCCCCAATCGGAGGGCAGCCGCGGCTAAGCCGTTCGCCGCGTCGCTGTTGTCGTACAGCAGGACTTGGGTTCGCTTGCTGGGCTCCCAGTGTAATCGGGGACCAAGGATACGATGCGCTTCTTCGAAGTGGGCTGCAGTTTGTTTGGCGATGCCCTCCATCTCTGTCGGGAAGGTGATCCTAAAATGTGCCGTTGTGATCTCGCGCCAAGTCCAGGAGGACGAAATTCCGAACGAGTCCGCGATATAAGACTTGGCCTCGGGCGGGGCGATCGCGTGCGAGGCGATCGCCAGCGTACTCAAAGCGAAAGTTAATGCGCAGGTCGAGGTCGATTTTTTTGGTCCAGATTTCATTCCACTTTCGCTTCAGGATCGGTGAGGTACGGTGCCACTTGAATCACTTTTGCATTCGGACCTTCGGAGCCAATCCTAAACTCCGCGTCCGGTCTTGCATGAGTTTTCCTGACGATAGCGAGAAACTCCCCGGGGGCTGCGCTGGTGATTTCGCCGAGTTCCATTGTCTGTCCTTCCCCTAATGAGAACAAGCGGGATCCAAGGGGAGCTTCGAAAGACTGCTCGGCCGTCGTGGCTCTAACGAGTCGTCTTGCCGGCGAGCCGAGGGCCGCAATTTTCTCGATCACTTCTTGACCGGGATAGCATCCTTTGTTTTCAGCGACTGCATCCGGAAGACCTATATCGAGCGGCGTTACCGCGGGGGTAATTTCATGGCCGACCCATGGACGGCAGGCGGCAACGCGGAGGAGATTGACTTGATCAGACGTGGCAATCGTCGCATTTCCGAACTCGCGATCCTGCCATTGTCTCAATCGTTCGGGTCTACCCCAGGCCGAGATCCAAGGGCGCGTGAAATCACGCGAGCCGTGGAAGTTGAGGCGGACTTCGTCCTCGAGAGCGCGAGTCGTCAACGGCTTTTCTTGGCTCCAGGAATGTTCGCTGGAAGGAAAAATCCAGACGCATTCGAGCTTGTCGGTCGGAATATCAGCGAGGCTCATTTTCTCGGCGAAGGTATATTGGTCGATCGCCGCTAAGAGTTCACGATGGAAGCTCATGTCTGCGCCCGTTGGAACTTCGAAGCCGAACTCTGATTCATCCAAGCACCAGAGCGAAAACGTCGATCGAATTTTTCCTTGCGCGCTCAAAAACGCAGCGGGGGTGCCCTCGCCCGGGTTGAGTGCCCGCGCACGGGCGGTCGTCAGTCGATGAAGGAAATCGCGGGCATCAGGTCCCCCAAGGGCGATCCACCTTTGAGCCCACGAGACGTGCTGAGGCTGGTTGGGGAAAAAAATGAAGGTCTCTTGAGCAGGGGTAGGGCTGATCTTTGTCATAAGGGATGGCAATTAGACTATCCGGGGCCCGGACGGAAATCAAAATGCCGTTCGCGTGAATGGACGGGGCTTCCCGACTGGGCCCGTTTCCGATCGACAGGTGTTCACTTCTTGGACAGTGGGGCCGGGTTTCTTTTGTTCCGATTGTTCCCTAAGTGTCTGAAATTAATAAGAATAGTATCTGTCCTTTTATTTGGCATTGGGTTCTTTCGCGATGGTCCATTCATTGCTTTTACCCAGTCTGAGAGGAATTGATTTTATGAAGACGAATCGCATGAGTTCAACTCGGGTTCAGCCTACTCTGAGTCTCTGGATACGACTAGGAGTGGCCGCTTCGGCTTCAATGGCGCTCTTGGCTCTCACTGCCTGCGGCGGCACCGCTGTTCCGGTCGAGGGATCGGATGCTGTGGGCGGCAGTTCGAGTTCTGCGAGTTCGGGCTCAGGAACTTCCGCCGGGGATAGCTCCTCAAGCGATGATTCATCGAGCACGACTGACGATTCAAGTTCGACGACTGCTGATGATGCGTCGTCGACCGAGTACGAGGGTGACTACTCTGTCACCTTTGGTGACGGAGTTACGGACTCGAGTGATCTTGCGAAGAGCGACGAGTATTCGTCCTCCCAAAGTGATAAGACTCTGAAGTGCACTTCGGGCTATTTCATGATGGGGCTCGAGATCGAATACACGTCCTGGGGGCTCTACCCTTCCATTACCTACATGCGCATGACTTGCGGAAATGCAGAAGGGCAGACTGAGACCAAGACGGCCGGAAAATACAATAATGGATCTCTCTTCCCGGTTGGTTGCTCGGGAACCGTCACTCAGTACGGTTATTCTTACGAGTATAACAACGGCGACTTCATGACTTCGCTCAAAGTAGCGAAGGACGCTTATATCAAAGACATGAAAGCGGGCTGTTCGGACCTTACCGTCGATGAGAGCACCGGGGCTTGGGGACAGAAGCTCTACACACCCTCGCTCTCGACCCCAGTTTACGGGATGGATTACGGATCACGCGTTTGGGGCGATTACAGCCGCGTTCAATACGATGATTCCGAGAAAGTGATCGATTGCGACGGGACCGATGAGGTCTTGGCGGGTGTGAATCTCTCGTATAAATCGGATTCGAACGAAGTCGCTTATACGATGGTTCAGCCCATCTGTTCGAAGCTGACTGCAAGGAGCAGTTCGTCCTCGTTCCACATTTATCCGGGGGCATTTATTGGACCATACCTTATCGACGGAATCTTGACTTTAGGGAACTGAGCGTACAGTTTTCAAAATAGACAAGGGGGCCAGACTGAAAAGTCTGGCCCCCTTTGCTTTGGGATCATTGATTCTCAGCGAACTCTAGGGACGGAGCACCTCCCACCGAGCGTAGGGCGCGGTTCCTCGGGATCGCTGGAGGTTGTCGTCCGCGCGCATCGGGTGGAGTACGAAAGAGCGCGCTCGAGGTACGTGCCTTCGTAACCTGCTCGCGCCTGCGCTCCCTCACTCCACCGATCGCCGAGGCCCCGCACCCCACTTCGGGGTGTGGTCTCGCCGTGCCCGGGCATTCCCCGTCGACGGCTGCCGTTGAGCGTAGATTTTTCATGAAGCTCGGGGACGGAGCTCCACGACGATCCGGCGAGCTCCAAACTGATATCGGGTTAGGGCTGCGGGCGATGAAGGGGAGTCATCTATGGACCCTCCCTTTGTGCAAGGGCGAAGCGCGGATCAGCGCTCAGGTTGGACATACGGGGTGCTCGCAGATGGCTGACTTTACTGGGGAGCAAGGTGCCGGGACTGCAAACACGCGCAATCGCGGCATCTTGCGCACGCAATCGTTGGGAAATCGTCAAAGTCAGAAGTGACACATCTTGGATGGCGACACTGGAGGCGTAACATAGACTTTAAATGGAGTTTATTTAACTCTTAGGGAGG
>CANMSW010000223.1 GCA_947500275.1 Bacteriovoracaceae bacterium
ACTTTTCGAAGAAGCACTCAGGCTTCATCACATTCCCTACAAACTCGTGGGGGCGCTCTCCTTCTTGGATCGGAAAGAGATCAAGGACTCCCTCTCCTACTTGCGCCTAATCGTGAACCCAAAGGACGACGCCTCACTAAGACGGATCATCAATTGGCCAGCTCGCGGCATTGGAAAAACCGCTTTGGAAGCCTTAAGTGCGCAAGCCATTCAAAATGCTACGCCCCTATTCGAAGCCCTTCCCGAAGCCGTCCGTCTGGTTGCCGGTAAAACGGCAGGCTCCGTTTTGAACTTCAGGAACCTCATCGTGGAGCTTCGCCGAAGTTTAGAGATCACCCCCCTCGAACCCGCAGCGATCGCCAACTGGGCCAAATCAGCACTGGAACGAATCGGGGTGAAAAAGGCCCTCGAAGAAGAGTGGGAAGATCCCATCGAAGCCCAGAAACGCTGGGAAAATATCGATGAACTCATCAACGGCCTGGGACAGCTCAAAACCGAAGATGTCCTCGGCGATGACCTTGAAGCGGGCCATGCTTCTTCCGTAGGGTTCGTCAGGGAGTACTTGTCACGCCTCATGCTTGAAGCTCAAGACGAGGCTGAAGACAAAGACAAGCGCGATGCTGAAAAAGATCAGGTCACTTTACTCACTTTACATGGTGCCAAAGGGCTCGAGTACCCAGTCGTCTTCCTGGTGGGGTTCGAAGATGGGTTACTCCCTCACCGTCGGACCATCGAAGAGGCCCACGATTTCAGCGAAGAGCGTCGCCTCTGTTACGTTGGTATCACTCGCGCCAAAGAACTTCTCTATATCACTCGCACCAAGACCCGAATACGCTATGGAAAAGCGGTCCCGCGCACTCCGAGC
The DNA here is from genome assembly GCA_947500275.1 of Bacteriovoracaceae bacterium. Taxonomy (GTDB): domain Bacteria; phylum Bdellovibrionota; class UBA1018; order UBA1018; family UBA1018; genus CANMSW01. The sequence goes on from CANMSW010000223.1 coordinate 866, forward strand.
CGATTTCTTCAAGAAATCCCCGCCCACCTCTATATTACTCGCGACGACTCCTATTCGCCTGACCCGAATTCGAAGGAAGAAGTGAAGCGCCATGAAGAGCGCGTCACCAGCTTTTTGGATCAAATTCGCGCTCAGCTCGGCGCAAATAAGGGCCCGGGCCCCGGCTAAGCACTCGCTGTCTAAGTTTTGGTCAGACGACCGATTGCTCTCCAAGGGAATCCCCAAAAAAGCTCCCAACCGGTCCCAAAATGGCTCCATTTTGACTCACCGTGTGGTACAGGGCTTGCGAGACTCGGGTCTCTCAGGAGGTCCAACGTGGAGAAGCTTCTTAAGCTCCTTCAGGAACGATTCAAAAACGTTTCCGGAAGAGCTGACCGAAAATCGAGCATTTCAACGCGACTTCGAATTCAAAAAGGATTCGTCGATCGCCTTGTCGCCGTTTTGGTCACGTCCTTCATCGTCACAGCGACCCTTCTCCAGTTCGAACTCAGTGATATTGAGGCAGCTCTCTATGATTTGCGCATCACCAGCTCCACCCATCGATCGACTGAAAAAGAAATTATAGTCGTCGCCCTCGACGATCGAACCACCAATGCCTTCGATGAAGCCCCTCCCCTTGCTCTCGACCAACACTTACGTCTCCTCGAAAGCCTTACCTCCGCTAAGCCTGCCGCCATAGGCTGGCTGATGGACCTGAACCACTCGCACCTCTCAGCTCCTGGACAACTGCTGTCTGGAACGGGCAGGCAATTCTTAAACACAGCTCTCCACTATGAGTCGCAAGGGGGCGCGTTCGTCTTAGGCACCCCATTTGATACAACCGGAGAAATCCATCCCCCCTACCCCCTCAACGAACTGGATCACGGTGTGGCACTCATTCACCGCGATGGAAATCTATTCGCAGAGGATAAAGTCACCCGCCGGGCGATCTGGAGTTTGATGGGAGCCCCAACTTTCCACGCCTTGTTGGCGAGAAAGATGGGCAAAATCCGACTCGACCATCAGCCTCTCGGCACCTACCGAGACACGCGCGCAGAATATTTCTTCTTTCGCTGGGCATCCGACCCAGCAGTAGAATTCAAGCCCAACCTCCCAACGGATGTTCGTGATATCAAAAAAGACGCTTGGACATGGGTCTCCTGGCTCGATGTGGTGAATGGCGCCATAGCGCCTGAACTTTTTTCCGGAAAAATTGTCCTAGTGGGTTCGCTCGGGCGGAACCAGGGGCAGGACTATGCCTTCACACCCTGGTCGAGAAAACCCTTCACGAGCCCGAAGCTCGCGGTTCATGCGAATATCGTCGACTCTATTTTATACGGCCGATCAGTCGTCCGGGGAGAATCCTATGTCTCGGCTATCGTCACCTATGCTGCGTCAGTTTTCGTATTAGCGTGTGTGTTAGCGAGCACCCCGATCCAAGGCCTCCTTGCGACTCTCGGTCTCGCGCTCGGCTTTTTCGTGATCACTCACATTTTGTTTGTTTCGCGCGGTATCTGGGTTCCCTCGGCGCACGCTTTCACAGGGATCATCTTGAGCTATTATGTAGCAGTACCTTACCGGCTGTATCGCGAGTACCGTGCGCGATGGGACTATCAGGAAAGGAACAAGATTCTGACCCAGGTTGAAGAGATGAAAAGAAATTTCGTCTCTCTCGTGACCCATGATCTCAAAACCCCGGTAGCAAGGATTCAGGGATTAGCAGAGGTGCTCTCGCGAAAAGCAGCCGAGCGACTCAATGACCGCGACCAAGAGTCCATCCGAAACATTCTTCACGCAACCGACGAACTCAACCGATTCATCACGAGCATCCTTGAACTCAATCGCATTGACTCAGCAAATGACTTCGCCTTGAACCCCGAATCGCGAGACGTAAACCTCTTAATCGAAAAGGCGACTGATCAATTCAAGGCACAATCTCGCTCCCGCGGTAACCGAATCGAACTCGACCTCGAACCCCAGTTTCCTATTCGAATCGACGTCCAACTCGTAACCCGGGTCTTACACAACTTAATCGACAACGCTCTGAAGTACTCCCAAGACGGAGGCGTCGTCAGGATCTCTTCGCACGATTTAACGGTCAGCAGTGGCGCGCCCTTTGACGGCGTGGAAATACGAATCGCCGATCAAGGGATCGGGATCGGTACTGAAGATCTTGAAAAGCTGTTCTCACGCTTTCATCGCGCAAAGAATGACTTCACGACTCGAGTTACGGGTACGGGCTTAGGACTCTACCTTTCGCGTTACTTCATCGAAGCACACGGCGGAACACTCGAGGTGGAGTCGGTACTCGGAGAAGGCAGCGTGTTCATCATTCGCCTCCCGGTAACCCCGGACATCTCGCAGGTTTCATCGAAACTTCGACAGGTAAAAAGAACTTCGATTTTCAGTGATAAGAGTCAACCCAACTCGTCTGAACCTCTTCATTCAATTCACACCAGTCCCATCGGACCGGAAGGAGCCTAATTATGCCTAGAATTCTCGTAGTCGACGATGATGCAGACCTTCGCTCAACCGTAGCCTCCGCTCTTTCTGAGAACGACTTCCAAGTAGAACAGGCGATGGACGGCGAAGAGGCCGTGAACCGAGTTCGAGCTGGCCGTTTTGATTTGGTCCTACTCGACGTGAACATGCCGCGCTTGACCGGGCTCGAGGCCCTCAAGGAAATCAAATCCTTCGATCCATCGATTATTGTGATCATGCTGACCGCCTATTCGAACGTCCGCGACGCCATTGAGGCAACACGCGAAGGCGCCTACAACTACCTCGAGAAGCCGATCCAATCCGATAATCTCGTTTACCTCGTCAATCGCGCTCTCAAGGCGCATACGATGGTGAAAAGCATCTCGCTCTCCGCTCCCGTTTTTAGGCTTCCGAACGGAACCGATTTCATCGGTCAAAGCAATGAGATGAAAAAGATTTTCTCAATCATCGACAAGCTAGCTCGCGTCGATACTGCGGTCTTGATTCGAGGAGAAAGCGGAACAGGTAAGGAGCTCGTCGCTCTTGCGCTTCACCACAACAGCCCACGTAAAGACAACCGCTTCGTTACGATCAACTGCTCGGCTGTTCCAGAAAACCTCATCGAGAGTGAATTCTTTGGCCATGAAAAAGGGGCCTTCACTGGGGCCGATTCTCGCAAAATTGGTAAATTTCAATACGCCGATGGCGGCACTCTTTTCTTGGATGAAATCGGAGATATTTCTCCAGCGAT
>CANMSW010000224.1 GCA_947500275.1 Bacteriovoracaceae bacterium
AGCGAATCCCTACTTGCGGCGTAACTCCGAGCTCGCGAGAGACCGCGATGATCTGACTTAACTCTGAGAGCTTCTCGACTACGATAATGACCCGCTTACCCAGCTTGATCCCCATCAAAGCAGTCTTAATAAACGAATGGTCTTTGTAGCCGTTACAGATGACGAGCGCGTCCGGAGCGAGTGACATCGACAGCACAGCTGTCAGTTCGCCTTTTGAGCCCGCTTCGAGTCCATAATTATACGGACGGCCTGCGTCGACGATCTCTTCGACGACTTCGCGCATTTGATTCACTTTGATGGGATATACGCCGCGGTACTCACCACTGTAACCGAACTCAGCGATCGACTTACGAAACGCTTCGTTGAGCGTCACGACGCGGTGACGAATGATATCTTGGAAACGAATCAAAACCGGGAGCCCCAGGTTCTGAGACTTAATTTCTTCAACGACACTCATGAGGTCGACGCCCGGGCCTTCGCCGCGGCGCGGATGAACCGTCAGATTGCCTGCTGGATTGATCGTGAAATACTGATCTCCCCAGTTCTCGATGTTGTACAATTTCAACGAGTCAGAAACGCTCCATGATCGCATGACGGCCCCTTACCATCCACCCAAGGGGGTCGCAATGCGTTACTTCAGTCTCAAGCACTTGGATCGAAAAGATTTTCGACGAGCAGTCGGCCGTTCACGAGGTGCCCCCCAATGACGGAGGGAACGCCCCATTTCCGATTGTCCTGAAAAGCACTCCGGACCTGCTGAAAAGGGGCCTCAACTCGCGAGACTTCGGTCTTGTCGGTCGTCCCTAGAAGGATGGGAAGGTGGGCGGGCCAGTAGCGGCCAGCATATGCGAGAAGCGACTCCTCGCTGCAGAACTCTCCTACCAGCCAAACGGGACGGCCATCTGCGGGTAACCCCTGAGCGAGCGACTCTCCCCAATCTTCACAATCGGGGCACCACGGGGCGATCACACGGAATTCAACGGGGCCGTCCCGCCCCGGGGCGTCGCCCCGAAGCGGTTTCCAGCCCAGCTGGACAAACCCGATATCAGCTCGCGCCTTCATGCAAGCTCCTGCTACTCGTCATGGCGATCGACATAACGTGGGTCGATCACACCGCTGGCTGCCATGGCTGCCTTATTGATGCAGCGGCCGGCAAAAGCATGGTTCTCAGCACGCTCGCGGGGAGCTTGGGCGAACATACGTCGGAGTCCCGGAACATTTACGCGGACCATCTCATCCACCTGGGACTGGGTGGGCGAGTGAGAGTAACCGAGTTCAAAAAGCATCGACCAGACCCCATACTTCCAATAGGCGTAGTCTTCATAGGTTCCATCAGCCGCATAAACGACCTCAGTGGAATTCCCGGTCTGGTAGCGACTCTCGACTGTGGCGACTTCTGCCAGCATTTTGAAGATGTCGTCATAAGGAGTCGATAGATCCCGAGACGAGAGTCCCCATGGGTAAACCACGGCAGGGAAATAAGTGTGAAGCGTGGCCGAACTCACAATACCTTGCACATCGATGAACTGAGCCAATGCTCCCGTGCTCTTTAAAGTGAAGGGGCCTTCGGTGCCGCACGGACCTGGGTAGTTCCGATTCGGATCGAAACTCTGTCCCCTGGCAGACTCCCGGCGCATTCTTTTGTTGTAGCCCCCAATATTGAGCACCGGGATGACAAAAACTGTTTGGTCCTGCATCGGATCAGCGGCCAAAGAGGCAGCAAAGCCCTTCGCGACTTCGGTCGAGCCGTATTCGTTTCCGTGGTGAGTTGCCACGACGAGATTTTTTACGGACCCACTTCCAATTTTGAGGCCGCGAATCACGGCCCCACTGTCAGAGAGCCCCAGATCAAAAAACTGTGCGTTTAAAGGATATTTTGCGACCAAGTCGGCCATATAGGCTTGAACTTCGTCGTAGTTACGACTGATGGAGTTCACTTCGATAGCAGCGTGAGCAACTCCGTCTAAGCCAGTAACAAGAAGCGCGAGAGACAATAATCCAATCAGGTAGGTTCGACGAATCATGGATGGGTCCCTCCTTGGAACCAATTGAGCCATAGAACTCGAGTAGTTGTCGCCGAGGATACACAGCCGCTCGCCAGGTGAAAACCTACCGCTATAAAAAAGAGAGTCGGCCCCACTGAGAGTATCTGGGGGCGAGAAAAAAATCCGCGGAGCTGTAAGCCGGGTTCTGTCTTCGCCCTTCGTACGCTGTGAAGCGCGCGTTGGACGGAGGCGACCATTCCTCTAGGCCCACCGTTACCGATGGGCTCAAGCAGCCTTACCCGGGAGCTTCAGTCGAGCCGACCTACACCCAGTCGCGTCACCCGAAGGCGCCGCGTCCAGATCGCTCCCCTATTTGGCCTTGCTCCAGATAGGGTTTGCCGTGCCACTTCCATTACTGGAAGCGCGGTGGGCTCTTACCCCACCCTTTCACCCTTACCGCGAAGCCCGAAGGCCCGCGGCGGTATACTCTCTGTTGCACTTTCCGTCACGCACCTCTCACGGGGAACGTGCCTGGCCGTTAACCAGTATCTTGCTTAATGGAGCCCGGACTTTCCTCCCGCACAGCCGACGTGCCCCGAAAGGTCGTCTGCACCGTGCCAGCGATCGCCCGCTCCGCGGATCAGTGCCTCGTAGCGGATTTGAAGCGCGAGGGGAAGGATGGAATGCGCAGGCTGAGGACTCACTCAAAAACCCAAGTCCCATACGACCGATCCCCACCCCGAATTTACAGGTGTCTAAAGTTCAGACAGGCTTGGAGAGGCCGGGGCGATTAAGCCCTCACGAGGACAGAACTCACCCTCAAAACTCTTGGCGCACGCTTTGCTCTGAGTAGTGTTCATGAGTATTTTACTGGGATTCAGAAGTCGCCGGATTGGATTCAACTTCGGTTTCATCATGGCGTGCTCGCCCATTGGGCTCCTTCTGAATCCAATCAATGCCCATTCAGGCAATGAACCGAAAGTTGCCCATGTGGATGCAGGAGCAGGATTCGCAGGCGAATTCACAGGCACCCCCGACTCCGAAGTCACCGGTCAGGGTGCGGGAGTCGCCATCCAGATCAACGGACTCTCCTGGAACGATTACGGATTTTCCGAGGGAAGAGCCCAAGCGACTGGAACATATCAGAACAACTCCGAAGACGACCTCCACCGCACGCTGACCGGGCAATCCTTGGTTGGAACTGTTGACGCTGAAGGCACTGTGGGAGCTATGACTCGTGAAGAGGGACTCTCGTTCTGTCCAGGCCTCTATGGTGAACTCCGACTCCGTGGAGCTACATCAATCGAGCAACCGTCCAATCAGGTTCAAGCCGCGCGAACGGTCGTTCAAGCGGACCCGGCTCTTTGCTTCATGACGGACCGAGGAGTGAGAGAAGTACTCGTCCGCCTCTCGGCAAGTGTGGGAATGCAAAAGAACGGGGCACCCCATGTCCGGCCCGAAGAGCTGTTGCCAATCCTAAGCTCGCGACTCCTCATCACGCGAAGAGGCTTGCGCGCGGGAGCGGGGTTCGACTTTCTCCCCCTCGATGGCTCCAATCGAACCACAGTCGAACTCGACGCGAATGTTTTCGGGAATCTCTACGTTGGAACCAAAGGAACACTCGAAGCCTTGGACCTGAACTCAAGCGGGCCCGGACCTAGACGCGAGCCGGTGGTGAGCGGAATGGCCGTCATCGGCGCAGCATTCTAACTATTTTGACCCGATTTGAGCTTCGATTAGGATAAAAATTTCTGAATCGAAAAACGGGACTCAGAGGTTTCCAATCCGAGTTTCTTGACCCAGCCGGCGATGGTCGAGTGGAAAAAAAGTTCACTCTCGGGATGCCCTAATTCGAGAGTGGATAGACCTTCCCATGCAAGCTCTCGGGCAAGGTGATATCCTGCCTCGCCCGTGATGAATAAGTCGCATCCCTGGGCCCGGGCAGCGTGAGCAAAGGACGCCCCCTTCCCTGCGACGTATCCGAGGCTTTTGACTAGTGGATCGGAATCACCCTTCCTTGAAGGAGTGAGGAGACACCCCTCTACTTGAAAGAGCTTTCTCACTTGAGCAGTCAACTCACTGAGGCGCCGA
>CANMSW010000225.1 GCA_947500275.1 Bacteriovoracaceae bacterium
ATGGATCCCCTGGGGTGTGCGGCGGTAGTACCGCTGCAGGTTCAGGCGCTGCTGAAACTTGGACGTACACTCGAAGGGCTCGCGTTGATTGAGGCGGTGATCGGGGATCCGGATTATGCGCCGAATGACGAAGCGCGGCCTCATCCGTTGCGGGCCGAGTTGCTTTATTGGGCTGCGAGATGTTGCGAAGAGCTGAAGCGAAATGGAGATGCTTTGTCGTGGTTTCGATTGCTCCTTGAGAGTGATCCTTTGCATCGGGATGGAGAGCAGCGTTTGCGGACGATTGTGATGCAGCTTGGACAAGGGGGGCACGCGTGACCCTTAGTAAAAATGTCCTCAAGCAACTCCGTCGTCCGCTCGTTGCCTTCTTCGTGACGATGTTGCTCGTTTTTGCCTCGGCTCTCGCATTTGTGCAGAGCCGCTCCTTTGCGCGAATCACGAAGAGGACAGCAGCCCGGCTGATTCCAGGGGATCTTGGGATCATTGGAGATTTTTCGGATTTTTCAATTTCGCTTTTTCCGCCCGGTCTCTCGGTGAACCATCCGACCGTGCGCCTCAAAGAGCGAAACATCTTAGGGCTTCCAAGTGGATCCCAAGTGTCGGCGGAGAGAATTCTCCTCGTTTTTCGTCTGTTTCAGTCCCTCTCGGGTTCGATTCCTATTCAAAGAGTGATCATCGAGGGGGGGCTGGTCGATCTACAAATCTCGGCCCGAGAACAGCGTGAAAAAAATCAGAAGAAAGATAAAGAGTCCCTCCTCAGTAGTTGGATGGAGGGCCGTTTGGGGGTCCACTGGGACGACCTGCTTCGGGTTCGGGCTGAGAGTATTGAGCTTGAAAACACCCGAGTTCGATTAGAACTCGTGGAGTCGGGGGCTCGCTTTGATATCGATGCGAGAGCGTTGCGGTTGACTCGGACAGAAGGTTCCTCTGGGCTCCGCGCAAAACCTGCGACCCAATTGTCACTGCTTCGACCCAAGCAAGCTGTGGGGTGGGCCATCTCTTTGGATCTGGGGGCGTTGCAGGTTCAGCTTCCTTCCTCTTTGCTGCCGAGTTGGTTAGCGTCAGCCAAGCGAGTGGTTCCCGACTTAAAGCTGAATCCATCCGGTTCAAATTCATCCTCGTTGGCTTTGCTTGAAGGGTTTTCACAAGTGCGTGCCGACGCCTTCATTGACGCTGAGGGAGTCCGATTGGATCGGTTGGCCTTCGAGCGAAACGGTCTCGGTGTGGATGTCCGCGGTACGATTTCTGGGGATCTCCTGGCTCCGGGTGACGCGCCACTCCTGACGAGTCTAAAGACGGAAGTGACTGGGGATCTTCAGAGAATCCTCTCCGAGATTTCTCCGCCCCAAAAGGTGCTCAAAGCTCCGATGACTCCTGACGCTTCAAAAGATTTACGGCGTGGAGCCATTCATCTTCAAGCGAGCATGACAGGTGATCTCCTCTCCCTTGCGAAGACGGCCGAAATACAAGCCGTGATTCGCGGACGCGGTCTGCAATGGGGGCCTTGGCGGACGGATCAGTTGGAGGCGGAAGCAGAATGGAAACCGAATCGTGATGCGACCTGGGGGCAACTCGATTTTAAGCGAGCAGTCGTTTCGTCTGAAGAGCTGCCTCGGGTTTTAACTCAGCTCCCAGGACGTGGAGGCGAAGTACGAGTCGGGGCCTTTCGGTGGTTGATTGGACAGTCCGAGAAGCTAGAGATACCCGTTGAGCTTGAGCGGGCGCACCTTCATTGGCTTGCGGCCGCTGTTGTTCGCGAGGTCTGGCCTCTAGACTTCCGCGTGAATGGCTCAGCCCTACTGAAAGTGCGCCTCCCTGACGAACGCAGGAAGCAAGATCCTCATTGGGGGCTTAAATCTGAATTGAAACTGGGGATTGATCGCCTGGTTCTCGATAATCAAAAGCCGGGACGAAGTCGCCCTCGGACGGTGGTTCTCGATGTGCCTAAAATTCGGATCGAGGGCGCAGTGAACGTCGACTCGCACGGAATCTATCCGGAAGGGTTCACCCTCAAGTTACCGAATTCGAGTTTGGCGGTGACGGGTAAAGTGGACTTTGAGAGCGGATTTGATTTGGACGCCGCTGGTCCGATTCGCTTGATTGATATAGGTAATTTGTCGGGATCTCCCATTCGCGGAGACGGGGACCTTCGCGCTCATATTTACGGGCCGACCAGTCGCGTGATGATCGATTTCGATCCGAACCTGACTCAGGCCTCCTACCTGAGTCTGAACTTAGGGCAGTTGAAGGGACGCATTACTTATGATGAAGATCCCCAACACTTATTTATTCAAAAAGTGAATGCCCACCAGCGATCGCTTGACTACGTCGTCGATGGAACCGTGGATCTTAGTGATGCCGAGACCATCGATCTCAATGCGGAGTTGGTTCGAGGTGATATCAATGACCTGATTGAAGTTTTTTCTGGGCTGACTTCAGGAGTCTCTTGGTTTCCAAAAACTCTGACGGGAGCGATGCACGGTAGTCTGAAGGTTTCTGGAGGTCTCGATCTAGAAAAGCTTATCGTGACCGCTGGAATTGTGGGGACGGGTTGGAGTTATTGGGGTGAGTCTTTTCAGAATGTTTCTTTGAGTGGCGGCTATGATCGCGGTCGCTTTTCAATTCGAGACCTCAGGGCGACGAAGAAGAATGGTCGACTTCGCGGGCACATTTCCTGGAAAGAAAAAGAAGGAATCGATTGGAACCTGAGAACAGAGAATTTCTCTGTGGGAGATGTCGATTCGATAGCCCGGCTCGATGTTCCGATTCGAGGTCGCGTGGCTCTCTCGAGCAGTGGTAAGGGCTTACTTGACGAGTTGGTATCCGATACTCGAATTCAGGTTTTTGAGGCGGGAGTGCGGGGCTCGCCGGTTCCCCCCAGTGAACTTTCGATTCGAAGTGCCAATGGAGTTGCCACAGTCGAGGGGCTTGCGCTTGGGGGACAAGGTGAGCTTGAAGCCTCCTATGATTCGCATCCCGGTCGCCCGGCTTATCTGAAGTTGAATCTCCGGGACTTGGATTTTGCGCCTCTTCTGCTCCTGCTCAATCCAAAACTGATTCAAGATCGAGAGCTTCGTGGAACTCTCTCGGGTGGGGTGGATCTGAAGTTTCTTTCGGGGCAAATCGATCGAGCATCGGGAAAGGTATCCATCTCGGATTACAAGCTGGAGCGAACGGGAGTGCGCTTCAGTCTCGTGGAGCCCGTTTCAATCTCAGTCGATCGAGGTGATTTTGTAGTTGATCGCATCGCGCTTCAATCCGCCTTGGGACAGCAGGTGGCCTTGAGTGTCGTCGCGGAGAATACTCGGCTTGAGGGCAATATCGAAGGCGTACTCGATTTGTCATTGCTCGAGTTCGTGACCTCATCCATCGAGAAGGCGCAGGGGGGGGCCAAACTAAACCTGGGAATCACAGGTCAGACTCTCGCGCCCGAGCTGAACGGAAAAGTTTATATTGGGCAAGGCGAGGGGTTCGCAGCTGGATCGACATTTTCCAGCATCAAGATCGCCTCGGTTGATACCCCCTTTGAGAACATGAGTGGTGTGCTCGTGTTTAGAAAAGGGGGCGTCACCGTCAGTAGCTTGAGTGGTGAGCTGGCAGGGGGGAGTGTCGTTGCGAAGGGCGCGGTCGAGGTATTCGCTAACCGTTGGCCCACGCTGGATCTCGGTATTGATCTTTCAGGAAGCAAAATCAAGGTTTGGCCGTTCCAGTATGCCAAGATCAGGGGCAAGCTCAATGTTACTGGCACAACGGTGCCCTGGCTTGTGACCGGCGATCTCGAAGTCGATGAAGCCTTTTCTAAGGAAAAGTTGTCATCGGGGGGGAGCTCATCTGGAGGGGCCGGTACGTTAGTTCGGTATGCCCCTCCCCCTGGAAGTGGATCGGATCTAACTTTCCCGAAATTCATGTTAGATATAGGCGTTCGTGCTTCGCGAGGAGTGCTCATGCGCAACGACCTTTTCGATGTCGAGCTGGGTGCCAATATCCGCGTGATTAACTCGATCGATAGCCCTCGGATTACCGGAACGACTTCGGTCATTCGTGGAAACATGATTTTCCG
>CANMSW010000226.1 GCA_947500275.1 Bacteriovoracaceae bacterium
AGGTATTCGGATAATTCACGTAAAAAGCCATCGAACCGAACTTCGGCTTTAAAGAAGGCGGCGTTAACCTCGCCTTGAAGGTATAAATACCCTCAGGGGTCTTCAGATCCCCCTCCTCTTCCTTGTCACCTTTCACCTTACCAAGAGTGGCGTGATAGGTTTTTCGAATCTGATACTTTCCGGAGTCATAATCCGCGACGTGAAGCTGGTTGGTCTTCTTATCCACCAGAAGAACGGAGGTAACCTTGGGAGTAGGACTTTCCGCGGCAAGAGTTGTACTGCTCGGAAAAAGGATCAGGGATACCCAGCTTATCGCCGCGCCCCAACTCAAGAATCGTATTTTTTCTCGGAACTGATCCATATTCACCCATCCCGCCTCGAGAACGATATCAGCTCAATGCATCACTGAGCATCTATCCTAAGGAACTGGGGAACAGGGTGTCAAGAAACGCCAGTCAAGGCGAAATGGATACGATTCAGAAACTTACGTCGTTGGTGTGAAAGACGGTAATTCCTTCCGTCGAAACTCTGACGCTTGAAAACGAAAAGTCCAAACCCGCTGCAGAGCCTCAATCACAATGCGCCGATTCATCTTGGAGTGACCAATTTTTCGGTCTTCGAATATAATTGGGAACTCGATCAGTTTGAATCCTCTCAAAAAGGCTCGGTATTTCAGTTCAATCTGAAAAGAATATCCATCGGACCTGAGTGAGTCGATATCGACCGACTCAAGCGTTTTTCGGTTCCAGCCATTAAAGCCGCCTGTAAAGTCACGAATGGGTGCACCGAGAATCCAACGGGAATAGAGACTTCCCCCTCGACTCAAAATCTTCCTCCCGATTCCCCAGTTCTTCGTACCTCCTCCGGCGACATAGCGGGACCCAATCACGCCAGCGGCACCCTTCTCTAATCTCGAGAGCATCTCAGGCAGATAAACAGGGTCATGGGAAAAGTCGGCGTCCATTTCAATTAGGGCTTCGAATCCTTTCTCGAGCCCCCACTTAAATCCAGCCACATAGGCCGTACCCAGCCCTTGCTTGCCTGCTCGATGAAGAACATGAACTCTGTCGTTCGAGTCTGCGATGGCATCGACCTTTTTTCCGGTACCATCGGGGGAGGCATCATCCACCACGAGGGCCTCAACACTGGAAGGAATCACTTTGAACACCGACGCCAATAACAGCTCGATGTTTTCGATTTCATTGTACGTTGGAATGACAATCAAAATTTTCAAGTGCAACCTCTTCATGCTCGATAAAAAGAGGCCGGAAGATCTACTTCCGGCCTCTTGGATAACTTAGAATTTTTTACTCATTTCCATCTCAAAATGGAATGTCATCTTCTGTGAATGATGGCTCAGAGCTCATTCCACCGAAAGAAGGAGGGGGACTCATATTTCCAGGGGATCGGCCTCCGCCAAACCCGGAATCAAACTCCATCCCGCTCTCCATACCGCCAGCGTTACGCCCCATTGGAGCACCCGCTTGGACACCAGCTCCGCGCTCGGCACCTGCGTTTCCTCCGAGGAACTGAATGGTCTGCGCGTTTACTTCAGTCGTGTACTTGGTCTGACCATCTTTATCTTGCCATTGACGGGTCTGAAGACGCCCCTCAACGTACACTTGACGCCCCTTAATCAAATATTGATTGCAGAGCTCAGCAAGCTTACCCCAGACCACCACACGGTGCCATTCGGTACGCTCTTGCTTTTGACCGGACTTATCCATCCAGCTCTCATTCGTCGCGACACTGAAGTTCGCAACCGCAGCACCAGAAGCGGTGTACCGCACTTCTGGGTTCTGCCCCAATCTCCCCACCAAAATCACTTTATTGACCGACATAAAATCCGGTTAGCTTTCGCGCTCAACCCCTGTCAAGGAGCGTTTCCCCTTGCCGCAGCGGATCTTTACGACCGGCTGCGTCTTGTTCTGCCCAATCTGTGTCCGAAGCGCTGAAAGCCGCCTGAGCGGCCTGCTCAGTGCCCGGATTCTTCCCTGCCCCCCCTTGCCGAGGAGCCGACGTTCGAAGCTTCTGCTCCCAAAAACTCTCCACTTCACGACGCGCCTTACCAATGTCGGTCAAGTAAAGGGTTGGGTCAAAGCCACACTGATCGCAAATTAACTGAGCGCGCATCCGAATCCGAAAAACCAATTCAAAGGTAACCCATAGGGGAATAAAACAAATAATTCCCTTCCACTCGAGCCATGGCCAAAGTCCAAGTGTTGCCACCCCTGCAGTTAAAGCGACACGCAAAACATTCAAGAGAGTCCAAGGCGTCGGCTTTGCTGAAAGACGGCGTGTGCAGCCGCAAAGCGGACAGAAAAACTGCCAGTGCCGTGGCTTTTCTTTATCAAAACCGGAAAATGACCTGCGAAACCTCCGAGAAAAAGTTCTCTCGAACTCTTCACGCTCCCCTTCGCTCCAGTTTTCAAGTGCTACATCTAAACTGAGCAGCTCTAATACGGGACGCTTTTCCAACCTCGATTGGGCCAACTTAGGGAGCCGAATACGATCCAGTGAAGACTCGTGATTCCGGGAGTGGGGGGACTTTCTATCCATGGCGATCTCCTAAACGAATCAATCCTCGATTCGTTCACAAACGCGGGGCAGTTGCCCATTTTAGACCAAAGCTATGCCTCAGCCTTTCGCTCTTTCAGTATGATGAAGTTCCATCTCTTCCGCCACTGCTACGACAAGCATCGGTGGACCGTCGAGCCCGCTCGTGAGACAAAGAAAGAATGATGAATCGTAGAAGGCCGCTTTCTCAGGGTAAATCCGCCAAAAAACCGACAGCAGGCACATCCCCTCTCACTCGCCCTGTTGCCTTCCCAAAGCTCTGGACTCGATTCATGGACGAGGCGGTCCCATCCTGGGTGAAGAACAACTACAGTCCTCGCGAGAGTTGGAAGAACCGTCCATTCACACGGCAGGACGCTCTCTTTTTTCTTAAAGGGGTCAGGGAACTCTCGGAACTCTTCACGGAGGAACGTCCCTCGAAGATGCCTAACTACTTTACGCATCCGAAGTACCGATCATCCTACTTACTCTACTTCCTTCCCTTACAAGCGGCCAAATTCGTCACTCTCTTCAAGACTCATCCAGACGCCATCGAGCATGCACTCCTCCATGCGCGACTCAAAGGGGTACTCCGAGTAGCAGACTTGGGCTCAGGACCAGGAACAGCATCGCTCGCGCTCCTCATTCACCTCCTTGATCTCTGCGCCAACGAAAAAGATCTCCCCAAGATGATCGAACTCGACTGGTTCGATATGCATCGCGGAATTCTGGAAGAAGGCAAGAAGCTCCTTCACGAGCTTCTCGAGATTGCGCCTGTTCTGAAGGACAAAGTCGTTGTGCGTACACACGTGCGCCCATGGACTGATGCTCCACGGATGCTCGAACATCCCACTAGTTTAATACTACTCGGCAATATGCTAAATGAAGAGTCGAGCACTCTCCAGAAACCAGGTGACGCTCCTACAGACTCCCGAGCCGCTAGAAGCAAGCGTTTTTCACGTCGAGACGACCTCTATATCGAGTCAGACGAAATTGAAAAAACTGAAGAAAAAAACGAAACTCGCGGTTCCCCTGAAGAACGGATGGAACGTTTCGCCACTTCCCCTTCATTTCGCGCCATTGCGGAACTCCACGCTAAAGCAGAAGGGGGCGGAATCCTCTTAGTCGAGCCAGCATCAAAAGCACCGGCGCGGTTACTCTCTATCCTCCGCGATACCCTCTTCGAAGAAGGGACAATCGCAAAAAGTCCGGCGGCTCTTTGGGGGCCATGCCTTCATGCTGGACGCTGTCCCCTTGGAACAGGAAGAGATTGGTGCCACTTCTCCGTCCCATCTGATATTCCTGGCGAGCAATTCAAATTTTTCTCGAAAGGCTTAGGATCGGAGCGTCAGTGGCTCAAATTCGCCTAACTATGGATCGCCTCGACTGACTCTCCCGCGTCGGGCAAAATTCGAATGAGTCAATTCAGACGGGTCATTTCGGATGTGATCCATCCTCTCGGCGGAAGTTCAGGAATAGCTAAAGA
>CANMSW010000227.1 GCA_947500275.1 Bacteriovoracaceae bacterium
AGTGAGGGAGCGTAAACTCGGGCACGATCAAAAGGCACGTACCTGGAGCGAGTTCTTTCGTGCTCCACCCGACGCGCGCGGACGACATCCTCCAGCGATCCCGAGGACACGCGCCCACGCTTCGCAGCACGGTGCTCCGTCCCCGCTCTAACCGCCGGACCGTTTTATTCAGCCGGACCGCTCACGCGCGGCAACTCGCGTCGGGCACGCTCGTCCCGCGCCGGAAAAACGATGGGAAGGCCCCGGACTTTGCGCATCCTCCTGAAATCGACTTCTCCATAGAGAACCATCGACTCGTTCAGATCGCCTTCCTTCCGAAACTCCTCATAAAGGCTCTCGCTCGGCGGAATGATTGCCGCTTGTCCCGTGTGCTCGTTCATATTCACGGTCGCCACTCCGCCCGCGCCCCGCGGCGGCTGAATCGTGGAAGTTTGCAGGACCCACGTGTGGTGCTCGACCGCTCGCGCCTGCGAACAAAAACGCACCCGTCGCAAACCATGGATCGAACCTGTGCAGGAGGGTGATATCACCAAGTCCGGCTGCACTTTTAACAAAAGAGAAGACAAATACGGCACTTCTATATCATGGCAAATCAGCACCACGGTCCGCCCCCACGGCGCATCGATCACTTGGAGCTCTTGGCCATCTCGCCACTTCCACTCGCGATCCTCACAGGGCGTCAAAAACAACTTATCCTGAATCACCACGCGCCCGTCCCCGAGTGCAAACAGGGCACTATTCACAACGCCCCCGTCTGGAAGTCTTCGCGGGGTGGACCCGAAAAGCACGGCCACGCCCGGGTGCGCGTTTGCCATCGCGCGCCACTCTTCAAAAAGAGCAGGTACTTCCTCGTCAATGATCCGATTCCACTCCCTCACCTCTTCACCCAGATTCATGGGCTTCGACGGATCGGAGTTTCTGCCACCCGGGAGCAGGTCCGCTGTGAAAAGCTCGGGAAAAACCACAAGTTTTGCACCACTCAGAACCGCTTGCGCCAGAATACCGCGAACTTTTTCGCAAAAGTCAGTTCGATTAAGGCCGCCGACCAACTCATATTGAACCAGCGCCACAGGCAGGCGATCGAAAGGGTTCAGCGCACCCGAATTCGAATCCAAATTCACATCGACGGCAGATTTCATCACCATACCCCCGAGCTAACACGGGTGGGCGCTCGTCTCAACCGGCCGCCTCTCATTCCTTCCCTTGTCCGTTCTTGGCTTTGGCGCTACCGTTCCAGCTAGGAGCACACTTCAAATGAAACTCGAACTGAACCTCATCACGAAAATGAAACTTGCTGCCACTCTCGCTCTGTCCCTCTTGGCGTCACCCTCGGTGCACGCTTCTCCATTAGTGGAAGGCTCTGAAGTCCCGCAATTCTCAGCGCCCAATCAAGACGGAAAAATCATCCAGCTTTCTGATTTCAAAGGAAGCCCCGTCCTTTTATACTTTTACCCAAAAGACGAAACTCCAGGCTGCACCAAGCAAGCGTGCTCCTTGCGAGACGAATATGCGCAATTTAAGAAGCTCGGCGCAGTCGTTCTGGGTATATCACGTCAGGATCAGGGCTCGCACGTCGCCTTCCGCAAGAAACACAAACTCCCCTTTGATCTCTTAGTGGATGCCGACGGCAAGATTGCCCAAAAACTCGGCGTCGGCACGATGCCGCTCATTGGCTTCCATAAGCGCCAGAGCCTGGTCATCAGCAAAGAGGGCAAGCTTTTGAAGTTTATCGGCGACGTGAATCCCGACACGCACACCGAAGAAGTCCTGAAAATCTTAAAACAAGCCGCAGCTTCACCCACTTCGACCCCATGAAGACCGAAGGGACCGTCAAGCTCCACTTCGGCGCGGCCTCTGAGCGGAGTGCGCGAATCCTCGAAATCCCTACCGATCGCAACCTCAACCTTCTGGGCCATGCCCAGTGTGAGGAAGCGTTCTTGGGGAGCCGGTGCGGTGGACATGGAAAATGCGGAGCCGATAAGCTCCGCATTCTTCGGGGATATGCGTGTTTAAACCCTGTTACCGAAGCCGAGCGAAGACTTCTTAAGCCAGAAGAAATCAGCGCGAACATTCGCCTCGGCTGTCAAAGTTTTCCAAACGAAACCATCGATGAGATCGAGGCTGAAGTGCTTTCGCCGGACGCTCGCTTCAACGAGTGAGCCCGGCGAACTCTTAGCCGCCTTTGACGGGCGAGAACTTGAAGGGATAGCTCACTTCAACAGTCCCGGCGCCTTTTGGAATCGGGAACGCGATCCTTTTGATCACACCCAAGATACAGCGCTCCACATTCGCATTCTTTAGCGTCGTCGATTTCACGCCCGCCTGATTGACCGAACCACTCGATCCAATCACAAAGCTTGTAGACACGCGCCCTTGCATCGAAGGGTTTTCGGCGTTGATTTCACGCTCATAACAGAGCCGGAATTCGTCTCGATGTGCAAGGAGTGCTGCCTCGACGGCTGAAGCATCGATGCTTCCCATCACGACTGCTTCTTCGGGGCCACCGCTGCGAATTGATACACGACTTTTTCCGCCCACGATTCCGTTCCCAGTTCCAGCCGCACCGTAGCCGGTACCAACGCGACCGCCGCCTACGCCCTGGTTCCCTAAACCACCCGCCAAAGTCTCAGCAGTCCCGCCGCCACCACTTCCGCTTCCAGATAAAGCCAAACCGTTTTTTCCAACCGTGGTGAAGCCACCAAACCCCTTCACCTGGTCTCCGCCCTTCCCTAAGTTTGCGCCCGAATTCCCGAAGAGATTGACGATCTTGGTTTCAGATCCCGCGAGCAGATCCACGTTCCCAAATCCCGGCACCTGGGAATTCCCTTTTCCGCGACCCTCTCCGCCCTCGGCCGACGCGCGAGTAGCTTGATTCTGAGGGGTGCCAGCGACTTTAGATTTCGTACTCCCGCGCGTTCCTTCTTTGCCTTTCGAGCGCGCACCTTCTCCCTCTTTGGCAGCACTCTCAGCGCGAGCTTTACCGCCGTTTTTACTGAGGGCCTGCGCGCTGCCTTTGGATTCCTTCTGGTCCTTTTGAGGAGCCACCGTGAACGTTGAAGGAACCGCTGTGGGCGTGACTTGCGCGCTCGGCGTGAGCGTGATTTTTACCGCCGGCTCGGGCGCAGGCTTCTTTTTCTCTTCCACCTGGCTTGTCGCCTTTTGGACGATTTGTGCGATTTCGGCCCTTGTTTTCGGCTTCGCTGAGAACTTCTCAGGCTGCGAAAGAAGCGTCGCGATTCGCTCCGGAATTTGCTCAGCCTGAATGTTCTCAGGCACCGACATCTTCGACAGCGAAAACACGGTCAAAGCACTCAGGGCCAAAGAGGCAGTAATAATCCGGAAGAAAAAAGGATCGCGTGCGAGGATTCGGTCCCGCTTCACGCGCGGTGGAGCCGAGGTCCGACTGATATAGAATGAAAGAGGCGCGTCAGGCTTGCGCGTCGCTATGTTAATCCGAGCAAAGTCGTCCTGACCAAAAACCAGATCACCGGAGGGTGGAATCGCTCCCGACTGGCGTAACTCTTCAATTCGCTCAAGCTTCCCGTTCCGCTTCACGACCCCAGACATTTTTGAGTCAATTTTCAGGATGACTTTATCCCCGGACAGCACCGCTAACCCATGGGGATCAGAAGTGAGCAGCGAGGGAATCGCAAAATCATTTTTCATGGAACTTCCGACTCGCACTTCCCGATCTTCATGAAAATGCTGCACATCCAGGATACTCGAGCGCCACGACAGCACCGCCTCGAGCGCCAGTTTCGAGGAAGGCGAATGATCAAAAATTTCTTCAATCGGCTCAGCGTCGAATGAAGACCCCAGAAGTTCGGCGCGAAGGTCCTCGCGAGGGTCCGTCAAAAGCTTTCGGCCTCGTACTGAAGTTCGGGACGACAGTGCGACCGACTGCGCACTTGCCCGAGTGGGGGATGCCAAAGTGGTAATTCTAAATCACGCGCTGCTTTTCGGATTATTGGCGGGAGCGGAGGAAAGTGAGGAGGAGCCCAGCGAGGGATATCTTTTTCCAAACGATTTTTTGGTGCTG
>CANMSW010000228.1 GCA_947500275.1 Bacteriovoracaceae bacterium
GTAAGGCAAGTCGAAGGGGGCAACTCCCGAATCACGATTGACTTGATGTTTCATCCCTTCACACATCGCATGAACGAGACTGTCCCAAAAGTGAATAAATAGAGCCTCGTTGTTCCATCAAAGACACTAGTAAGGATTCCTCGGAATCTTAAAAGTGATGCTAGCCTTCGTCGTCAGAACTCTGCTGCAACGCCGCGATGACGTTCAAATCCTCGAGGGTGGTCACATCACCCTGCACTTTCCCGTGGGTCGCAAGCTCGCGCAACAAACGCCGCATGATTTTTCCCGAACGAGTCTTAGGAAGTCCGTCCGTAAGGCGAATTTCATCTGGTCGAGCAATCGCACCGATTTCCTTCACGACATGATTCCTGAGCTCGTCTTGAACCGACTTCAAATCTCGATCCGCCACTGAGAACTCTTTCTTGAGAGTCACGAAGGCCACAATCCCTTGACCTTTAATATCATCCGCACGACCCACAACCGCCGCCTCTGCGACCTTCGGGTGAGAAACCAGAGCGCTCTCAACTTCCATCGTCCCCAGGCGGTGACCTGCCACATTCAGGACATCATCAACACGCCCCAGGCACCAGATATATCCGTCTGCATCTTTACGCGCGCCATCTCCTGTAAAATAGACTCCATTTTCAAAATCGCTGAAGTACGTCTTTTTAAAACGTTCGGGATCGCCGTGGATCGTCCGTGCCATCGAAGGCCAAGGCTTGCGGATCACTAGGTAACCCCCTTGCCCGACGGGCACGAGTTTACCCGCGCGATCAACGACTTCGACATCATATCCTGGGAGTGGACGAGTCGCTGACCCTGGCTTGAGTGCGGTTTCTGCGGGAATCGGCGAAATCACAATTGAACCGGTTTCCGTCTGCCAAAAAGTATCTACAATCGGGCATCGACCGCCGCCGATCTGATCGTGATACCACGTCCAGGCCCCCGGATTAATGGGCTCACCGACGGTTCCCAGTAATCGAAGTGAAGAAAGGTCACGCGATTGGGGGAATTGGTCCCCGAGTCGCATGAAGGCACGGATTGCAGTCGGCGCGGTGTAGAGAATCGAGACCCGGTGCCGCTCAATCATCGCCCAAAACCGATCATTTTCAGGCGTCGTCGGCGCCCCCTCATACATAAAGACGGTGGCGCCCACTGCGAGTGGACCATAGACGACATAGGAATGCCCGGTAACCCAGCCGATATCAGCAGTGCACCAGTAGACATCGGTCGGCTTCAAGTCGAAGACGAGCTTTGTGGACCGAAGTGCACCCACCAAATACCCACCTGTGGAATGCACAATTCCCTTCGGTTTACCGGTGGTGCCGCTGGTGTACAAAATGAACAGCGGGTGTTCCGAGTCCAGCTCCTCCGGGCGCCCCAGTCGCGAAACTTCGCGCGGATCGATTGAAGCCATCAACTCATGCCAGTCGACTTTTTTCACTTTCGATTCGCCCAACGAAGACAACACCGAAAGGTCGCGGCGGGTTTGAAATGAACGTCTCACTTGGGGCGTAAGCTGCCCTGCATGCTCCCGTTGCAAGACCACCGCATGGGTTAAAGTGGCACAGAATGACGCCGCGGCCGCGACTTGTTCTAGGAGTTGAACGCGTCCGCCCTTTCGCCACCCGAAGTCGGCGGTGATCACGACTTTCGCTTCAGCGTCGTTGATCCGATCCTTGAGGGACTCGCTACTGAAGCCACCGAACACGACCGTGTGAGTAAACCCGCCGCGCGCACAGGCCAGCATCGCGACCGTCGCCTCGGGCACCATTGGCATATAGATTGCGACGCGATCGCCGGCCTTCAGACCTAACTGCCGCAATCCCGCAGTCAGATTCTCGACCTGGCGATGAAGCTCCGCATAGGTGAACGTGCTGCACTCCCCTGGCTCCCCTTCCCAAATCAGGGCCGCTTGATTCGGGCGAGTCGCGAGGTGTCGGTCCAAGCAATTGACTGAAGCATTGATCCGGCCGCCAACAAACCATTTTGAGAAAGGCGGCTGCCATTCCAGGATTCGATTCCACTTTTGAAACCAGGTCAAATCACGAGCCGCTTCGGCCCAATAGCCTTCAATATCGCGCGCACCCAGTTCACGAAGGCGCTGAAGGTCAGAGAGTGAATAGGCCGATTTCTCAGCAAAGGATCGCGACGGTGGGAAGACGCGGTTTTCACGAAGAGTGACATCGAAGGTTCCGGGATTTGCGGTTTCAGTCATGCCGCGATTTTACTGGGAGAATGCCTATCGAGGTCAATGAGGAAACCGAGTTCCTCAGCCTGCAACCGACTTCTTAAATCCAAAGCCCGCGAGCACAACGGTGACACCCAAGAGTACGGTAGAAAGGGCATTCAACTCGGGGCTGACCCCAAAACGAATCATGGAATAAACGCGCAAAGGAAGGGTGTCTGTCCCCACGCCCGAAACAAAAAAAGTAATAAGGAAGTCATCGAACGAAAGCGTGAACGCCATCAGTGCTCCCGAAATGACTGCGGGCATAATCAAAGGCAGGGTGACGCGAGTGAAAACTTGAAAGGAAGTTGCGCCAAGATCTCGGGCCGCATCCTCAAGGGAACGATCGAATCCTTCAAGCCGCGCCCGGACTGTGAGGATCACGTAGGAAACACTAAAAGTAACGTGAGCGAGAACGACCGAGAAGGTTCCGAGCGTCAGACTCAAAAACACAAACCAGATAAGAAGTGATAGCCCCATGACAATTTCAGGTAAAACCAAGGGCAACTGAATGAGGGATTCGATCAAGCTTTTTCCTCGAAAAGGACCCGATCGCGCCAAAGACAAAGCAGCAAAGGTTCCCAAAAAAGTCGAGATGGCCGAACTCCAAAAGCCGATCCAAAGGCTCGAGGTAACCGCCAATCCTAAAACCTCATTTTGAAAGAGGCGATGATACCACTCGATGGTCCAAGTACTCTCGCCACTCGCCAAGTCTTTAAAAATGAAGGACCGGATCACCAAGAGCACAAGAGGAAGAATCAGAATCAAGAAGCCAGGCAACGCGGCGAAAACTGCGCCAAGACTTACTTTAGGGAGAACTTTCATGAGCGTACTCGTTTCTGGCGCTGCCGGGAAAAAGCGTTCCCGATCATCAAGGCCCCGAGAACACACATCACAAGCAGCATAGATAGCGCTGCACCAAAGGGCCAATCGCGCGCCCTCAGAAATTGCTCCGTGACGAGATTTCCAATCAACATCGTCCGAGCGCCGCCGAGGAGATCGGGAATCACGAACTCACCTAAGGCCGGGGTGAACACAAACGTCATGCCGCTAATTAAACCCGGTTTGATCTGGGGGAGCAGGACTCGACGAAAAGACGACCACCGAGAAGCCCCGAGATCCCGAGCGGCTTCGAGCAAAGTGAAATCAAATTTCTCGATCGAGACCCAAAGGGGCAGCACCAAAAACGGCAAATAATTTGTCACCATTCCGAGCTGAACGGCAAAGGGACCACTCGCGATCGACTCAGGCAAGAGCGGGAGCTGGAGGGCTCGAACTAAAGCCTGAATGGGCCCCTCGTGGCCAAGCAAGACTTTGATCGCATAAACGCGCACAATGAAGTTCGTCCAAAATGGAACGACGACTGCGAGCAGGAGCCAGTTTCGAACGGATTTAGGTGATATCGCGAGTACCCACGCCATTGGCAAACCGAAGAGGAGACACAAGACGGTTGTGACGGCTGCTAGCTTCAGGCTCTTCAACAGGATCGAGGCGTAGATCGGGTCGAATGCTCGAGCAAAGTTTGAAAAATCAAGTTGCTCAAAAACGACACCGCCATAAGTTCCGCGATGGGCAAAACTATCAAGCAACACAAATCCCATGGGGACGAGCAGGAAGAAAAGAAACCAACCTGAAACGGGGACTAGGCCGAGCCACGTCGGCAAAGTTTGTGAGTCGAATTGCTTACGACGCGCAGGGGATGACTCTTGAGAAGACGATGCGGTTGAATGAGATGCCATTTCTATATGCTCAAGTCCACGCGACCGAAGTCTCTTCAACGGGCATCACTAACTCTTCCTCGACCAC
>CANMSW010000229.1 GCA_947500275.1 Bacteriovoracaceae bacterium
AACCCCAAAGCTGAGGGGTCCTGAGAGTTCTCGTTTTCAGCGATCTCTTCGGTTTCCCGATCCAAGCTCGGCGCGCGTTCATTCTCGACTCCGTAATGAATCGCAAGTGCTGCTGATTTCTCCACGGCCGTTTTTCGTTTATCATAACGGGTAATCATATCGGGAGTACTCCAGCCTGCGAACTCTTGAATGGCCCGGTCAGGCACATTTCGATCGCGCGCATTCGAAATAGCCGTTGCCCGACACGAATGAGGAGATATTTTTTGCGCGACTCCCGCGAGCCTCGCATATTTAGCTACGATATAGAACACACTGGACGGATCGAGGGCTTTTGCTAAGTCACCTGTGCGGTTATTTTTAACGGGAGTAAAAAGAGGTTCCTCCGTCCCGCCGTCCTCGCGGAAAGAAATCCTGCGGTACCAGCGGATGGCATTCCATACCGGCGGAATGAGCGGTATAACGCGCTCACTGTTGCCTTTCCCACGAAGCCGAATCACCTGATGGCCTCGCTCCGTACCAACCGAAGAATTTGTGAGACCACAAAGCTCTGATCTACGCAGTCCACAATGCAGGAGGACCATTAAAATAGCGTAATGAAGAGCCCCCGCGCGCGTGTGTAAATCAGGAAGGCCTAAGATCCGGCGCACTTCCTCGTCACTAAGTCCCACGGTCTTCGATAGCCGGCGTGGATTCAGGAACCGTACTCCGTCGGCGGGATTCTTACTGACGATCCCATCTTGCTCGAGCCAGGAGAAAAAACTGCGCAGTGTCGCTAAATGACGATCGACGGTGGTGTGCTCGAGCTTCTCCGAAAGAAGAAATTCTTTGTAAGCGATAATCAGACTTCGATCGATCAACTCGGGAGCAAGTCGACCGTCATGCTCGGCCTGGAATTTTCGCATCAGCAGGTACTGCACAAAACGTTTCAGGTCTCGACCATAAGCCCGTCTCGTATGCTCGGATCGTTGGTCGAGCAAAAAGGCCTCGATCGCTTGCTTCAACCGATCATCCGGACGAATGAAACGAGCCGGAGTGAGCTGGAACGAGTTCGTTTCCAGGGCAGGAGGGTTCTTTACGATCAAGGCCTTTTTTTCTAGCCTCGACTCGCGAATCGCTCGTTTAGCCGATGGGGGCGTTATAGCGGATGGTCCTCGCGGCCGTGACGACTTCGGCTGGACCCGAGGGGGACTGACCGACGCCACTCGAGAACGCGGTAGGCTCTTCGCCTTTTTTCGCCCCATTCCTCGGAGAAGAAGGCGACCGAGCTTCATTTCGAGCGCGCTCCTCGAGCCCTTCGCCCAATCTTTGCTCCCCGTTGATATTGCTTATGAAACTCCCGCGAGAACGCGCGGATTTGCCGCGCATTCAAAGGCGCACCTGCTCGGCCTCCTTCGCGAAGTGCAGAGCCGACGATCACACCACTGACTGTCCTAGAGAGAAACTCAAGACTATCGAGTGTAGCACCACTCCCCACAAAAGTTGCAATGCCGTGGGCGCGCGCTATTTCTCCAGCTCGTTCGAGCATTTTCGGATCCGCGGCGCGCCCAGTAGATGCGCCCGTGAGAATGACGGCGTCAGCCCCCCCACGAAGCGCTGTGTCCTCAAGCGCAATTTCTAGGTCATCGGAAGAAAGCGTTCGTGCGTGCTTCACGAGCACGTCGGCAAAAATCGCCACTTCACGCTCCACGCCTAATCGCGCCCGCTCACGCACTAACTCAGCGCCCTTCCCTTCAATCAGTCCCTGATCAGTCGCCACTACACCAGATATCACATTCACGCGAATGAAGGGGCTTCCCGTTACTGCTGCTACAGCGAGCGCTGACGCCCCATCATTTCGAAGGAGATTAATCCCCAAAGGAAGATCAGTCACTTCACGGCAAGCTGCTGCGATGACGGACATGGAAGCGATGGTTTCAGCAGGAACGCGGTCTTTGAAGAACGGAGCGTCGCCCAGGTTCTCAATGATGATTCCCTCAAAGCCCGCACGGGTGAGCGCCCGAACTTCGGCCACAGCCCACTCCCCCGCATGAGCCAAAGCTTCCGAGGGGGTGAGACCACGAGAAGCCGGAGCCCCCCCGAGTGGCGGCAAATGCACGACTCCAATCAGACGCGGCAGTTCGATTCCTGTGTGTGAGCGAAGACGGGTCTTACGACGTGACGCTTGAGCCATGATCAAAAAATCTCACTTCTTCCCTGTGAATCGGCTCCAGAATGAGCCTTTTTTCGACTCCTCTGTCGACGAATGTGCGGAAGTTGGCCCCGAGGCAATGAGATCCGCCGCCTGTTCGGACGTCACTTTTCCGTCGCGCACTGCTTGCTCCACGATAGCGCGAGCCTCGTCAGCTGACATCGACGTCGCCGGTGCAAAAGCCGTGGTCTCGATATCAACAGGGAGGGCCGCAGCCGCCTGAGTTTCTTCAGTGGGCATGCCTGGCATCCCTGGCATCGAGAACCCTTTCATGGCTTCTAAAAAGTCAGGGGGAAGAAGCCGCTCTAATTCCTGGGCTTCACGAGTTACATCTTTGCCGGTCATTGCTCGCTGCATGATCGATTGAAGCTTCTGCATCTGGCCCTTAGGGAGGCGCTGCAACATCTGGCTGACCTGCATCAACATGGCTGGATCCATTTGAGAAGGATCAAATCCACCCGGCCCACCCATGCCAGGCATTCCGGCTGCGCCCATGGGGAGTTCAGGCATTTTGCGCTCGGTCAACTTCGGGGGCGCTTCCACGCCATGGCACCGTTTATACTTTACGCCGCTTCCACACGGACAAGGCTCGTTTCGACCGACAACTTTTGGGGCAGCGGGTTGTGAATTTTGTGATGATATCTCTGACATAAAAATGAATCTCCAATTTCACTGAGTAATCTAATTTATCTCGTGTAGCCCGAGCTGAACTTGACCCATCGAAGCGGTCCGCCTAACCTCGACCAGGTGAAGAAGCTCAATAAAAAAGCACCCAATCAAGCCCCGAAAGGCTCCTCACGTCAACACGACCAAGCGGGGTCCAACGAAGCTGTTTCCTTAAATTCCGCCTTACCAACCACCTCGACTGCCACTTTGAGTATGCAGTTGCGAAAATGGACTCGGGCAGACTTCCGCGACGCTTTATGGGTGTTATTTGTCGCGCAAATTGCGCTTCTTCTCTACCTCCAATTTCCGCGGGGTTACAATTTTGATGAGTTTCACTACATACCGGCAGCGAAAAAAATCCTCACTTTCGCGCAGTACCCCAATTTCGAGCACCCTCCCTTGGGGAAGTTCCTGATTGCCATCGGCCTTCACCTTTGGGGTGACATCCCGTTCGGCTGGCGCTTCATGAATACCGTCTTTGGCGCACTCAGCCTTTCGGCCTTCCATTTGATCGCTATTGCCTTATTCCGAAAGAAGCACACTGCCTGGCTCGCGACCGGACTCACGGCTTTCAATATGCTTTTCTTTGTTCAGTCGAGAATCGGAATGCTCGATAGCTTCATGGTGGGCTTCTTCTTGTGGGGCCTCGTGTTCCTGATGTCCGCTTTGAAAAACGAACAGAACTCCGGAGGGCAGGGTTCGCATCGCTACTGGGGATTGGCGGGACTTTGCTTCGGACTCTCCACGGCCTCGAAATGGTCGGGCGCCTTCGGTCTTTTAGCGGCGGGCATTTGGTCTTTAGGCGTGATGCACGAAGTTTACGGCACGCGCCCCACTCAGGAGCGCATCCAGGCTATGATGCGCCTCATTCTGGGGCTCGGCGCACTCCCTGTGATCGCCTATTTCTCAACGTTCCTCCCCTTTCTTGCCTTCGACCTCACCCCGGCCTGGACGTGGAGTGAACTGTGGAATGCTCAGGTAAAAATGCTCGACGGACAAAAACGAGTCGTCGGCAAACACCCGTATCACAGCCATTGGACGAGCTGGCCGTTGATGACTCGTCCCATTTGGTATGTGTTTGATAAAGAGCCCGAGCCTGGTTTTGTCCGGGGCGTCCTGATGATTGGGAATCCAGCGGTTGTTTGGCCTGGCCTCTTGGCTCTGGTCGGCTG
>CANMSW010000230.1 GCA_947500275.1 Bacteriovoracaceae bacterium
CGGATGGGCTGCTCCTTTATTTGTCGGTGTATCCGGGAGTGCGCCCCGGCGGCAGAGCAGGCTGGTTGCTGCAGCAGACGGCACATTTTTACTGGCAAACCAGCTTGGAAGCGGCTGAGGGGCGTCTCCTCGAGCGTCTGCTGGAGGCGGTTGAGCAGTCGGAGTCGACGGCCACTTGTGATGTTTTTTTGACCCCCGGTGAGCTGTTCCGGGTGGCGCTTGAGTCTTGCCGGGAGAACCCCCCGTGGGGCCGTTGCTGGAACTCAGATGCTGATCCCCTTTGTGCTTCGGTCGTAGCGCACAATGTCTTGCGGACTCTCGGGCGGCACCGCCGGGCCATCGGAGTAGACCCGTGGCTCCAGCAGACGACTGATCTAAATCCCCAATGGTTTCAGAGGGATCGATCCTATTGGTTGAAGAAAATTCCTCGAATCCAGCAGGTCCTGATCCCTTTGAGGTCGGATGGGGAAGGTGACCGCTATGGGGAGTGGTATCACTTCTTCGGCATCCTGGCCTTCGGTCTGCGCGATCAGGCCGTGAATGGGAATTTGACGCAGACGTGGATTGCGGTTCGAATGAATCAACTTTTGAATCCCATTCTAGCGGGAGGCGAGGAAGAGCCCGAGAAGGCCCGCCTGGACCGCGACACCGCTCGAGTGGTGGGCGCATTGCTTCAGCCTGTGGTCCTTCGGGCGTCTGGAGATTGCCGAACGGATTCCCGCCTTTATGTGAACGAAATGTGAAGGCTTTCCCCCTCAACGAGGGATTCACAGCGACACCCAAAAAAGCCTCATCCTTGCCTGACTTTCGGCCGAAACGCTTTGCGGGAAGGTCAGGGTCACTCGGATGCTTGTCATTGTTGGCTTCATCGTCGTCTTTGTCTCCGTCTTCGGCGGTTTTGCGCTGGAAGGGGGACATTTAGAGGTTCTGTTTCAACCGATCGAGTTATTGATCATTGGCGGAGCAGCTGCAGGCTCCCTGTTGATTGGTAGTTCGCCTCAGTTGATTAAGACCATGATCACTATGATTATCGGTACGCTCAAGCCCGCCGGCCCCGATAAGGCTGGCTGGATTGATTGGATGAAGCTTTTGTTTGAGCTGTTGAAAGCGGCAAAAGCAAACCCCCTTTCACTTGAACCCCATGTAAACGAGCCTGAAAAATCGGATATCTTTAAAAAATATCCGACCGCGCTTCACAATCACCACGCCATTCATTTCCTTTGTGACACGATGAAAGTTCAGATTTCATCGGCGATGAACCCCTACGACCTAGAAGACTTAATGGACCAAGATATTGCTGCGGCCCATGAGGAAGAGTTGCGGGTTCCTGCAGTCGTGACGAGAACTGGGGATGCGATGCCTGGTCTTGGGATTGTGGCTGCCGTTCTTGGGGTCGTGATTACCATGGGTAAGTTGTCCCAAGGTAAAGAGGTCATCGGTCACTCAGTTGCAGCGGCTCTTGTGGGAACCTTCCTTGGGATTCTGATTTCTTACGGATTCATGCAGCCGCTCTCTGCAAAAATCGAAACGAATATTAATGACGAAGGGAAGGTCATGAATGTGATCAAGAGTGCACTGATCGCGTTTGCAAAAGACCTTTCGCCAAAAGTTTGCGTTGAGTTTGGTCGTCGGACTATTCCACCGTCCGCTCGTCCCACATTCGATGAAGTCGATAAGGCCACCTCGAGCGTAGGATCAAAAGCAGCTTAAGAGAGTTGAACAGGAATTTAGGATCAATGGTTAAGCCGGAAAAGCGGCACTAACGGGAAGGCGAGATGGCTGACAAAAAGGCAACCATCGTCATTAAGAAGAAAAAAGGCGGAGGCCACGGCGGCGCGCACGGTGGTGCGTGGAAAGTGGCTTACGCCGACTTCGTGACGGCCATGATGTGCTTTTTCTTGGTCATGTGGCTCATGGGAGCCGATGAGGACACCAAGAAAGCCGTCGAGCACTATTTCAATCACCCGAACACTCCCTATTCTCAGGGAAAGGATCGGGACTCTGACGTGGTGAAGCCGCTGGGTGACAATGCCGCTGAAGGTGAAAGTATTTTGAATGGCTTAGAAGGATTGCAGCCCGATGACCTCACGCCCTCGGAGGCGAAGCCCACTTCGAGGCCGACTAATGAACATGCCGAAATGAAAGAGTTAGTTGATGATCAGATGGACAACCAGGCTTACGCCTTCGATGTTCAAGTCGACTACTTGAAGTTCTCGCTGCCCGAGGGATTATTCTTCAAAGCGGGGGAGTACAAGCTAGCTCCTGATTCCGGAAAATACCTTTCGAGAATCGGCCAGATTGTAAAAGGTTACCGGGGGTATGTGAATATCGCCGCCCATGTGGATGATACCCCAGATGGGCGCGGACGGCGCGATGGCTATGAGTTCTCGACCGCCAGGGCCGTGGCGATCATGAATGCGATGGTCGAAAAAAATTACATCAGCGACGAGCGAGTTTACGCCGCAGGCATGGGAAGTAAACGATCGATCGCTTCGAACGAGACGGTCGAAGGCCGATCGCGCAATCGCCGAATTGAATTCACGCTCTCCTTGGATAAGCCGCGCTGACTGAGGCTTTGGCCGTCAGTTTCGTGACGGATTGACCGTAAGTTCGAACCGACTGCAATTCACTGCGTAGGGGTCCTTGTGCCCTGAATCATCGGCGAGTATTCTTTCCTACAGGGGAGTGAGTCCCCTTCATTGCCCACCATCATTTGGCTTTGCAACGTCCCTGATCTGCTTTGTGCCGCTCGGGAGTCGGGAGATTCGGGATGCTTAATC
This sequence comes from Bacteriovoracaceae bacterium, assembly GCA_947500275.1. GTDB lineage: Bacteria > Bdellovibrionota > UBA1018 > UBA1018 > UBA1018 > CANMSW01. Next base: position 2,781 of record CANMSW010000230.1, read on the forward strand.
CTCGGTTTGTTCGTCGTCCTCTCATTTCTGCTCTTTTGGTCGCGCTCTCAGTTTCTGGAATCGGGTTGATATCACCTAATTCTGTTTTTGCTGGCTCGCAGCCCCCGCGTGCCCTGGAGTGCAAGCACTTACCGTTGTTGTTTCAGGCCTTTCTCCGCGGACATTACTCGATGAAGGCGATGAGTGAAGAGATTCGCAATCGCAGCATTGAACAATTTATCAAGGCACTCGACCCCTCACGCACTCTGCTTCTGCAAAGCGATGTTGAAAGCCTGAGAGGCTCGCTCCCTCTCGTCTTTCGTGCGATGGGTGAGAACGATTGCTCGGCCTTAGAAAAGGCACATGGTTTGATCGTGGAGCGGGCTGAGGCGGACCTGAAACTGGTTCGTGAGCTCGCAAAGCCCGACTTCAAGATCGACGATGCGATTGAACTCAATCTGGATCCCGACAAGCGGGGCTATCCGAAGACTGAAGTGGAGCGGAAAGATCTCCTTCGGAAGTTGGTTCACTTCCAAATGAGCAATTATCAGCTGGCGGATACGAAGGGCGCCGAGGCCGCTCGTCAACTCGTGCACCGGTATGAGCTGGTCATCAAGCGCCTGAACGAGCGCAGGATCAAAAACGAGCTGCCTTCGATGCTGGCAGAGTCCTTCGCGTCGTCTCTGGATCCTCATTCGGCCTACATGACGCCGGATAATCACGAGGATTTCCAGATCAACATGAATCTGACCATCACGGGCATCGGCGCGACGCTCAGTTCGCAAGATGGATTTACGGTGATTGATGGCCTTCTTCCGGGCGGGGGCGCTGAGAAGTCGAAACTCCTTCGCCCGAAGGATAAAATCATTTCCGTGTCTCAGAGCGGCGAAAAAGGGGTGTCCGTCATGGACATGGATCTTCGGGATGTCGTGAAGATGATCCGAGGTCCAAAAGGAACGAAAGTGACCCTGACCATTTTACGTCAGGGAGATCAGACGGAGACCTTCCAAGTCACGATCGTTCGCGATGTCATCGATATTAAAGATGAGGCCGCGAAGATCACTTACGAGAATCGGGATATCGATGGTCGCAAAATGAAGATCGCGATCCTTGAGCTTCCGTCGTTCTACGGCGGAGGTCGTGAGGAAAATGCCCGCTCCGCGTATTTGGATGTGAAACGCTTGATCCAAGAAGCGAGCGATAAGAAAGCGGATGGACTCGTTCTGGACTTGTC
>CANMSW010000231.1 GCA_947500275.1 Bacteriovoracaceae bacterium
CGGAATCGAAGATTCTGGAAGTCGCATCCATCAAGGACATGATGGCGAAATGCGCAAACCAGAAGTTCGACTTGATTATCGCAGATACTCGAGTAGCGATGGTCGCGGGTACCGGGATCGTGCAATATATCGGAAAAATCCCTGCTGAATTCCAACCACCAGCTGCGTTTATTGCCTCGAATACAGTCGATGATTTCGAACTCATGACCGAACTTCCGAGCGCAACCCTCTTCAAGCTTCCACTGGACGTAGCCCTCTTCGAAAAAAACTTCCGTGAAGTCTTCAAGATTCCCGTTCAGGCTCCTAAACCTGCAGCAAAAAAAGGCGGGTTTGATACGGAGTTTGTGAACCCGTTTCTTGATGCTACGTTGAAAGCGCTCGTTGTTTTCGCAAAGATCGAATTCAAAAGGGAAAACCTTTACGTCAGAGCAGCAGGCCAGCCGAGTGGTGATATTTCAGGCATTATGCCTATTGTCTCGGGCGCTTATAAAGGAAGTTTTTCTGTTTCATTCGATGAAACGAGCTTCTGCAAAGTGGCAAGTGCGGTCACGGGAACAACTGTCACTTCTATCACACCGGCAGTCCACGATGTTGCCAGTGAGGTATGCAACCAGGTGTTCGGTCTCGCCAAGAAGGCCCTGAACGACCTGGGTCACACGATCCAACCCGCGTTTCCCAACGTGATTGCCGGAAAAGGACATTCAGTGAGCCACTCCGTCCAAGGAGCTTGCGTCGCTGTTCGCTTCTCTTCACCGATTGGTGGGATCCAGGCCGAGATTGTCCTTCGACCCAACGAAGGCTAGATGAGGCCGTAATATCGATTGAGGATGAGGGCGCGAAGCGAGTTACACCCCAAGAACGGCCGCAATCAAGATCGCAAGCGCCACCCGATAGAGTGCGAACGCCAAGAATCCAAACCGATTCAACAGGCGAAGCAATCCATCAATTGCAAGCCAACCGGAAACGAAAGCCGCGGCGGCACCTAGAAACAGAGCCCATCCACCCGACGAGCCTGCAATCACTTGGCTGAACTTTCTGAGCTCGAAAATTAAGGCAGCGGCTGTCACGGGGGCGGAAAGCAGAAAACTAAACCGAGCGGCGGCAGCGCGCTCTAGCCCTAAAAATCGACCTGCAATCATCGTCGAACCTGACCGCGAGACCCCCGGCACTAGCGCAAAACACTGCACAAGCCCGACGACCAAGGCATCACGCAGCCCCAAAGCTTCGATTCTCCGTGTGGCGGGAGAAAGACGATCTGCTCCGTAGAGGACTACCCCTCCAAAAACTAGAGCTGTCGCTAAGACTGCATTGCCGCGAAATACGGACTCGACCCAATGATGGGCTAGCGCCCCAACGACAAGAACAGGCGCGGTCCCCAGCGAGATCAAGAGCCAAAGAGGAGGCTGCACACTGTCGTGTTCTACCGGGATCGACCAAGACTCCAAGCGATGAGGAGCCCGCAAAATTTTTCTCCAAGGAAAGGTCCTGAGAACTGTCGCCCAATCATTCCGGAAGTAAATGAGCGTGGCTAATAACGTTCCAAAATGAAGGAAGACGTCGAATGCGAGGCCTGGATCTTCAATTCCCAGAAAACGGGGAGCCAGAATTAAATGCGCCGAACTCGAGACCGGCAGGTACTCCGTCAATCCTTGGACGATTCCGAGAATCAGAGCATCGAGACTTGAAAAAGAACCCACTCCCGCCAGCGTTTCATTCATAGATTCTACTCAGCTTAGGGCGCAACCCCATGATCCCCAAGTGGAAAACAATTTTGCCAGGGCGAACCGATCAAAATCCCGAATTCAAAAAACTTTTCTATCCCCCCTCCCCCGACCTGAAAACCTGTGCCAGACTTCCATAGGTCAAACTTCAAAAGGACAACGCCGTGTTCTCGGACACGCGAAAAACTGGCACCCAAAGAGGAGCACTTTTATGAAAACAGCTTTGAAAGCACGCTTTTCCATCCTAGCTACCGCCGCCATCATCGCAGGCGTCGTCTCCCAGCTTTCTGCTTGTACGAAGAAAGCCGGTGACACCGCAGCAACTTCGGCGACAGCACCATCGACTTCCGAAGTCACCGATCTCAAATCGGAAGATGTGAAAGTCGGAGACGGAACAGAAGCCGTCGACGGAAAAACGGTCGTGGTTCACTACACCGGCACTTTGACCGATGGCAAAAAATTCGACTCATCGGTCGATCGCGGAGAGCCGTTTGAATTCCCACTCGGTGCAGGCCGCGTGATCAAAGGTTGGGACCTCGGAGTTAAAGGCATGAAAGTGGGCGGAAAGCGCAAGCTCACGATCCCAGCAAGCCTTGGCTACGGCGAAGCTGGAACACCCGGCGGCCCAATCCCTCCCAATGCAACCCTGGTCTTCGAAGTCGAACTTTTGGGCGTGAAGTAAGCCCAATTTCGAGTCATCGACAGAACTTCTCAACTGAAAGGAAACACACCATGTCGGACGAAAATACCGAAAAGAAAGAATCCCTCGTCGTCGCTTCGAAATTGAAGACGTACATCCGCGAGAAATCAGGAATGAACACTTCAAGCGCGGTGATCGATGCCATCTCGGACAAGATCCGTCACCTCTGCGACACGGCTATCGAAGCCGCTAAAAAAGAGGGTCGCAAGACCGTCATGGATCGCGACTTCACTTGATTACGTCCCGCAATGCGGAAACGAACCCAGCAGCGCGACCTTCGCCCTGCTGGGTTTTTTTTAGGGAATCGACGTGTATAAAGACTTACCCATCGACTTAGCGGCTTTGAAAAAACTCTACTCGGAAGAGCTGCATCAAGACCCGGAACGCGCCCACCAACTGATGCTCCAGTTCTACGAGCGCATGGCCGAAGATCCGATGCTCGGGTTCTTTTTTACGGGTCGCGACCTGATTGCGGTAGCTCGCAAACAGACGGAGTTCTTCCTGAAGCAAGCAGGCGGTGCGCCCTCCTTTAGCGGAAAACCCCCAGCACAAGCCCACTTCCATTTACCCCCCATTCTTCCAGGACACTTCGATCGCAGACTCAAAATCCTGGAGCAGACACTCTTGGAAAATAAAATAACCCAACCAGGACGCGAAGCCTGGCTGGGTTTCGAAAATGCATTCCGATCGGTGATTGTACGGGACTGACTTATTTCTTTCCGGTCGCCAATCCCATCAGGCTCGTAATCGTGCCTGGCAACTCAAGCCCCCCGGTGAACTTGATTTTGGCTGCCGGAAGGATCCGTGCACTATCCATTGGGAACCCAGTTGTGAGGTCAAACTTGAGAGTAGCGCCTGTAATCAAGGCGTCCAGCATATCCACTGAGGACTTCGCCTTCAGAACTACGCCACAGGCCCCTGTTCCAGTGGGGGCCGTATAATTGAAGAGCGACTGATTCGTTGCTCCAGCCCCATCCTGCTTCAAGGTCACGACAACTTGCTCGAGCAGGTCAAACTTTGTCTGCCCACTTTCACAGGTCGTTCGTAAGGCAGCCGTGCGAGAAGTCGGATTCAGCAAAGTCACTTCGCTGACTACCCCTTCGGTCGGAGCCAAGGTACGAAGCCCCAACTCGGAAATCTCAATCGATTGAATAATCGAAGTCAAAGTTTCCACGTCCACGGACGCGTTGCCCTCTTGGGTCATCATTTCTTCGAGGCTCGGAACTGGAAAGTTCAACTTTGCGTTCATCGAGAGTTGATCGAGCGCTGCCAGAATCGACTCGTCAATTTCACCAGGAACCAAGTCCACGACGAGATCCTCGACCCCCAGCAGGGTCACTTCAGCCGTTCCGCCTTCGGGCATGCTGGAGTTGATCTGCGAGTTGACTTCGTTTTCCACTTGTCCAAGGACATCCACGAGCAAATCTTCCACAACGGCGTCCACATTGACGGTCACACCGGCATCTGAGAGCGAATCTAGAACGGCATCCAAATCTGAAAAATCTACACCCAGGGAATTCAAGACTGCTGA
>CANMSW010000232.1 GCA_947500275.1 Bacteriovoracaceae bacterium
CTTCAAGTGTTGAACTTCATGAATCAGCTCTGTCTCATCGGGCGGCGAGGCACATCCATCCATGGATTCCTTGCGCCCCTTCGGGGCTGCGCCTTCCATGGCGCTAGAGGCCTCTTCACCCGATGAGACGGAGCCGCTTCATGAAAAATCACAGCTCAGAGACAGCCGCCGAGGGGGAATGTCCGGGCACAGCGATGCTCACCCCGAAGCGATCCCGAGGAATCGCGCCCGCGCTTCGGTTAGATTCTGGGGTGAGGCAATACGGGACTCTGAACGAACTCCCGAGCTCGGTTTTTCGGCAGTGGGGCAATTCCCGCTTGTTTCAGTCTGCTTTTTGAACTATCTCCGGCTACGAACCGTCGGAGCTCAATCAAGCCTGCGCGGTGTGCATGAATCAGTGGCCGAAGTTCGGCCACGCACCCGCAGCGCTCGTTCGGTGAGTTTTGTTTCTGGATGCCTCTCTGATTCGGTGAGGCTTTTCAGTCAAGACAGTAAGAGAACGACAATGGCAAATACACGTCAGTCCACGAAACGCGCAAAACAAGCTACCAAACGCCAAGGCCGCAACACCCTCGTGAAGAGTGCGACTCGCTCGGCATTGAAGACCGCGCTTGAAGCGATCACTCAAAAGGACTTGGGCAAAGCTAAAACCGCTTACCTCCAAGCTGTGAAAGCTCTCAGCAAAGCAGCAAGCAAAGGTGCGATTCCAAAAGGTCGCGCTGCTCGCAAAATCAGCCGCTTGACCCTCTTGGCAAAGAAAGCACTTCCAGAGACCGTGAAACCTGCGAAGGCTTCGAAGTAATCGTTTCGAAAAGAAGTGATTGAAGGCCCGGTTCTCCGAAAGGGGGATCGGGCTTTTTCATATCAACCGGCGCACGGACTCACCACTGATACCCCAGTCCCACGTTCCATATCAAATTCTCTAAAGCCCCTAGAATACCGAAACGCGACGTCACGAACCAATCCCCGCGCGAAAGACGGCCAACCAGGTTCACGCCGGGTAGAAACCCAAGCAACGGCGAGAGTTCATACCCACCGGCGGGTTCACGCCAATCGCCTGACCGAATGAGCAAGGGAATACCCACTCCCAAAAAAAGATCCTTTGAGCCCACATTCCAAAGAATCGAAGGCTCGATCAACCCGCCAACGACAGTCGCGCCCGTCACCAGATAATCAATCTCAGAGATTGGATTTGAGCTGGTTTCACCGGCTTCGCTATTCGCATAGAGCAAGAAGGCGGCGGTCTGTACTTCAACCGCGGGCGAAAGAGCCCAACGGTGAGCAACCCCGAAGTCACCTCCGAACGAGCTTGAACGTAAAGCGTAGGTGCGATCATCAGGGGTCTTCAGCGAAAGCGTCTCTTGCCATCCAAGAACTCCCACTTCCAGGTGCCAGTGACTCCGCACTGAGGATGACACGATCACGGAGCCCCCCCCGAGAGCAGCGTCGCGCGCTTGCGTGGACTGATTCAGTGTCAGGCAGCGAGCAGGGACGGCGAATACATCTGTTCCGATCCGAATCAACAGTTGGTCACTGCGCCCCGGAACCGGATCGCCCGGAACGCTATCTCCAGCCTTCCACGGGATTTGTGGAACAGGGATCCACTTCCCATCCTTCTTTTGAAACCCTTTGCAGTCAGATTCCTTTACGCGATACGAGGCCGCCTGAGCCGGAAGTCTGACCCCGAAAAAGATTGCAGCAAAAAGGAAGCATCCCACTGTCCATTGAGCCATTCGCCCCAGACTCCCAAACTGCAAAAGAGATTTTGAGTCCGACATATTTTAGACTCCTTCAAAGTGAAAGGTGCAGTTGGGATTGAAGAGCAATGCGATCGGGATCCACCTGTTCTGCTCCCATTAAACGAGACGCTACGAGATCGAAACGAAACTCCAAACGCTGCATAGGGAAAACCTGAAGGGTGGGCCCGGCTCGGAAGTACTGAACTCCAGAGAGCACATCTCGAGTGCCCTGCTCGAACGAGAACAAGAGATTCCACCCCCTCTTCAACAGGAACGTGGACTGAAGAAAGAAAGTCTCCCCTAGCGTTTCATCGAGACTCGTCAATACCGGCGATTCCCGATTCACTCCGACCTGAGCGATCACACTCGTCCCCTCGGTAAATCCAATTCGCGAATGAATCGCCCCAAGCAATCGTCCGCGATAATCGTTCGTCGTGGACATTGCTGAGGCTCCGAGACGAATTTTTTCCGCCACTTCAATTTCTCCGGTGGCACTCACGCCTTTCTGCCTGAGGTCCGCAGCTTGGAGGAAATTGCCCGTCAGCCCGTGAACGGTCAGCTGCCCACTACGGCCACTCCAGGTCATCCAAGCGCCGTGAGATTGATCGTTCATACTGAGCCCATTCCAAGAGCGAATGAACGCAGGATGCTCGGGCACACGAAGCCCAAAAGCGACATCCGTCAAACCCGCTCCAACCTCGAGCCACTTCCAAGGTCGAACCACCAAAATATGCTCCCGAGTAATCCAGGTGGGCGAGTCGCTTTCGGAGCTCCCCACGGGAGGCGGAGAATACGCAGCGGTCCCCGAAAGAAACACTCGATCTTTGAAAGCCTTGAGAACCATCCCCGCATGAAGATCCATAGGAATGACTCGCGTCGAGAGTGATCCAGACTCAATATCACTGACCAGTGCCATTCCCCGAAAACCCATGAACGGCCGAATCAAGGAAGGGAGCTGAAGCCGTCCCAAAAAGCCGCTCGAACTGCCCAGTTCTTCGTCTGTTTTTCCGAAGGCTTGAATCCAAGGTTTGGCTGCGATCGCTGTGGCAAAAAGAGCTCGACCATAATCGGTCAAAGGACCATTGCCATTCGAGTTAAAATGGCAAGTGGTGCAAGAGCCGTAACCGTAGCCGATGGTATTCGGATAAGCGTGCACGTTTCGAGCGTCAAAAAAAAGAAAGAAAGAAAACCAAAACCCCAGGATCAGGGAGCGGCTCTTCAATCGCTTGAAGTTCAACCGATTTCGCATGCGGCGAGTGTTGCCGAGAATGACTCGAAGTTCAACGGGAGGATCACCCTTCACTCGAGGCCATCGATCCAGTCTTTAAGAGTCTCTAAATCCTCCGTCGACAGCGATGCACCTTCTGGCATCGTGGCCGGTGAGAGACCCGATCCCTTCAGGTAGCGATAGAGTCTTGAAGACCCGGAATCTCCTGCCGTCACATAATAGCCGACAAAATCACCCTCTTCATAAACGTGAAAAGAATGAGAAACCAAGCCGTGACAACCCGTACACTTTCGCTCGAACACGTCGCGAGCGGCAGAAAAGCGAGCACCTGCATCCGTCGTGGTGTCAATCGCGGCAATCGCTTGGTATAACTCTTGGTCTTGGGAAAACGAGTTCGTGGGCTCGAACTCCCCGCAGGCTGAACTCAAGAGCGCGAGGGACATCAGAATGAGGGGGGCACTCAGCAGAAGGCTCCTCATGGGATTTTCGGTAGGAAGACGACCACTTCAACTTCGTCCTCAACGCCGACTCCCATATAACTTGCTTCGGCAATACTGAACTCACTCAAGGAGGCCTTGAACCGAGCCCTCACTGCTGGGCCTTGCCGTTCATATGTCCCTTCAACTCCTCTTTCTACTCCATGAACGACCAGTCTTCCGCGAAAGGATCCTCCCTTTGCCTTCACGGACTTCAAGGATGCGATCGGAAATTTTTCGGACTCAAAATACTTCTGACTCATATGGTGATCGCGCAGTTCTATTCCGGTCCTCAGGGAGGCGACAGGAAAACTAATCTCCTCGATCGCTATCAAGTCCCCTTTGGACTGAACACCTCTGAGTGTGAGCGATTGAGTTCGAGCGATAAACGAGCCAGCCGGATTCAACTCCACCTGCAACTCAAGCCTCATCCCTTCCGGACTCAGTTGAGAGGTACCGACTTTCTCATCCGAAAGCCCATCATTCATGGAAGC
>CANMSW010000233.1 GCA_947500275.1 Bacteriovoracaceae bacterium
GTCTTCGCTTACGTTGCTGATCACAGGTTTAGTCGCCTGTGCCGGCGCAAATCTCGCGAAGTTTAACGAAGATGGACAATTGCCGGACGACTTACCGGTCGGTTTGAAGGAGCAGTTCACCACTCGCGAAGAGAAGGCCGCTCAAGTCTCTTCGCCCTCGTCAGCGGGCGGCCAGAGTTCTGCTCCTGGCAGCGTAGCGAACACGACGGTCACGGAAACTTCCCTCAGTCCGAAGGACGGAAAGTCGGCGCAGATCTCGAAGGCTCCTGCCCGGCCATCTCAATCGAGTACCAAGAAAAATACGGTTGAGAATGTTTACCCAAACCGCCGCCCGAAGGTTGATCCGATCTGGCTCGGTGAGCGGCATGAGTTCGCAATCGATTACCTCGGCGTCAATGTGGGGAACTGTGACCTTGAGGTCGTTTCGCCTAAAATGATCTCGGGACGCCGTGCCTACCATGTAAAGGGGCGCGGTTGGAGCAATGATGTTTTTGGCCTTTTCTACCGGATCGACGATCGGATGGAGTCTCTTTTCGACTTCGAGTCCCTTGTCTCGCACAAGTTCCGCATCATGTTGGATGAAAGCCGGGTGACTCGCGATTCCCAAGAGTTTAACGACCCAGTGCAGGCGAAGGGTTTTTTTTGGAATCGGATGAACACGACGAAAAAAGGCTATGTTGAGAAAAAGATCTTCGTAGATATACCTCCGCTTTCGCAGGACAGCCTCTCGCAGCTCTATTTCTTAAGAACGCTTCCGTTGAAAACTGGGGATCATTTGACCTTTCCGTTGATTTCGGAAGGCCGCGTCTTGGTTTCAACGGCCGAGGTTTTGGGGCGGGAGGAATTGGACTCGCCCATGGGGAAAGTGCGAACCGTGAAGATTCGTCCCGAGACGAGATATCAAGGGCGCCTCAAGAGAGTAGGCGATAGTTTCGTATGGCTGACGGATGACGATCGAAGGATTATCGTGAGAGTCGAGGCCAGGGTAAAGTTAGGGACTGTGGCAGCGGCCTTGAAGAAGTTTGATCCGGGCTCTGGGCCGATCCCGCCAGAGTCCTCTGCGGAAGAGCTCAGATCAGCACCCAGTGTGATTGACTCCGGAAGTAAGAATTTTCAGACCTCCAATGGAAGCGGAAAAAAGAGAGCTGGGAATGACGAGAAAATCGGACCGAAACCCGCTTACTTTCGATGACGACGATCCTTGTAATAGGCAGCGAGGATTTGTCTGACCACCTTGCGAGCTATCCATTTTTTTTTCAGCTCAAAAAAGCGAACCCAAAAGCGAGAGTGATTGTCGCCTGCGAGGCCCGGTTGCGGGCAGCGCAATACAGCAGTCTGGTCGATGAAGTCATCACACTACCGGCTCTCCAGCAGGCCGGCGTTCTCTCTACCCTTCGGCAGCTTGAGTCTTGGGTGCATCGGCTTCGTGACGCGCATCGTGCCGGTATTCTGGACGAAGCGATCACGCTTCGCGATGACTTTTCATCTGCGTGGGTGCTTTCTCGTTTAGGATATCGGACGCGGATCGGCGTTTTTACCGAGTGGCGTTCTTGGCTTCTCACCGGTGGCGTCCTGCGGGACGACGCTCATCCGCGCCATCGAATGGATGAACTCCTTGCGCTGGTGGATCGGAATGAATCGAACACAAGCCGTCGGTTTTGGAGTGAGCCCGCTGAGCATCCTTTAGATCCTCCAATTCCCGGAGATCTGGATCGTTTTGATTGGCGCTCGTCCTGGAAAGACACTGTGCAGATCCGTCGGCCTCACGGAGCCTACTGGATCCTCGCGCCTGGTTGTGAAGATGAAACACGTCAGTGGCAAGCGGAGCGATATCTCGAATTAGCTCGCAAGGTCCGGGCGCGCACTGGGCTCACGGGCGTGGTAGTGGGGAGCCCGAAGGATGCGCCCCTTGCGGCGCGTCTGTGCGGGGATTCAGACGCCCAGCTCGTCGATTTCGTCGCCCAGGGCGATTTGGCTGCTACTGCCGAGCTGATGGAAAGCGCGCAATTCGCTGTGACCGGTGATTCACCCTATGGCTTTCTTTCCGCTTTAGTTGGAAAGTTCACTCAGATCGCCTGGGGGGCTCGCGACCCACGGGTTCACCACCCTCAAGGCCCCTCTCGCTTGCAGCTCTCTTTTCATCCGGTGGATTGCTGGCCGTGTAATGCGAGGGTGTGTTCGCAAGTGGGGGATCGCCGTCTGCGGTGTGTGCGAGATCTCAGTGGAGATGCCGTGTATGTTGATTTGATCAAGGGACTCGAAAAATATCACCCCGAACTCTTGGTGATGAGTTCTCTGGCAGGGGATTAGGGCGAATCGAATATGGTGAAATACGATGAAGTTGCGCTGCAAGGTTGGATAGCCGAACTCAAAGGTGACCAGCGACCTCTTTTAAGTTGTCTTTCTGATTCTTGGGGCGGAGGGGAGCAGCTTGCGGCGAACGATGCAGTAGAATTGGCTGCAGCGGGTTTGCCCATTCGGTTTCTCTGTGTGCGCGGGAGTCCCGTGTTTCGGAACTTGGAAGGGCGTGCAAATATCACCTTGTTTGAGTTTGACGAGGCCCCTAAAGGGTTACTTGATCGAAAGTTTCGAAGTGATTTTCGTTCTCTCGTTATTTCCGAGGGTGTTCGCTTGGTGCACTCGCATCAAACTTCCACCATTCCTGAAATGGCCATCGCGTTATCGGGTCTTGACGATGTGGGTTTGATCGCATCGCGCCACGTTCCGATGAACGGTGGGACCGGAGGATTGTTCGACCGGTTTCTCTTTCGGAGAGTGGACCAATTCTTAGTGAATAGTGATTCCATCCGCCGATCCTTGATCGAGCATAAACTCAGCAGTGAGGGTCGAGTTCAGGTGATTTCCCTGGGGCTGGATTTCGATCGTCTTGATCCTGAGCGGGTCGACCCTGCCGGGATGAGGAACGATTGGGGAGCCGATGGTTCAACGGTCGTCATTGGAATGGTCGGACGCCTAGCCCCATCGAAAGGTCAGGGGACCTTTATCCGCTCGGCCGCGGCACTTCTGAAAGAACCTCTGCCGACGGGTGTGAAAGTGAAATTCGTCCTGGTGGGTGAAGAAGTCATTGGGGGCGGCTCGCCTTACTTGGATGAGCTCAAAGCCATGGTGGCGCAGTTCCACCTCGAGGAACACGTCGTTTTCGCCGGTTTCCAGCAGGATATTCCCGCGGTCATGAGTGCTTTTGACATTTTTGTGATGCCCGCACGTACCGAGACCATGGGGTTTTTAGCGGTCGAGGCGATGGCGATGGAGTGCCCGATCTTGGTTTCCCGAGGGGGAGGGGCAGCCGGTCTTTTTGGACCGGATGCCGGATTTGAGGAATTTGGCCTTTTGGTGAGGCCTTCGGATGCTTTCGATCTATCGAATCAACTGCGTTGGTTGCTCAACCGTCCCGATCAACGTCTGGTGATGGGACGCAAGGCTCGGGAGCAGGCAAGACGGCGATATGACCGAAGAATTCGGGTTAGCCGTACTCTTGAAGCCTATAACAAACTCAAGCGCCGGACGACGCGTTGAGTGTGGGTGTTTGGCTGCGTTAAATCCCCGCATTTGAAGCAGTTTTAGCCTTTGACTTGCACTCCCCCGATCTCTATACCCACCAAGGGCCTCGAGATTCCTCAGAAGTACTGCTTTGCGGTACGAGGGTCCGAAGTCCAGCTGATGCCGGCATTGCTGGCGGAGGCGAATTCAGAAAGGCAATAAACCTCTATTATGACCGTTAAGCAAACCACCAGAAGCACTGCTTCCGCTAAGAAAAACGTCCTCCCTAAAAACCAGAGCTGGATGGATCAGTTCGTTGGGGAAGACGATGCGACGAATCTGAAGTCCGCAATGGACGACAGCGAAGAAACTTTCGCTGAAC
>CANMSW010000234.1 GCA_947500275.1 Bacteriovoracaceae bacterium
TGATCTTGGGTTTTCTCATCCTGACGAACGTTGTCCCCGCACTTGCGGCGCTCGCCACCCTGAGCCTCCCGATTGCGGCCTCTGCCGTTCTCATCCTCTTCAAAAACTATGATCGCCGAGAACTCGTGAAGGGAAATCGTAACACGATTCTTCTTCAGCTCCTTTTCGGGATCCTCATGTGTGTGGGCGTTCTCTTAGGAACTCATTAATCGTCACGATCGGTCAAACGATCCATCTAGAATAGGAGTCAAAAATGAAAACTGAAATCAGCTCAAACCAAGCACAATCAACCGAAATCCCATCCTGGATGCGTGAAGCATTTGCAGTGATCGACCGCCGCGATGCAGCTGGCTTTGCTCGCCTGATGACCGAAGACGGTATTTTCCGTTTTGGAAACGGACCAGCCGCGATTGGCCGCCCCGCCATCGAATCAGCAGTCGCGCAGTTCTTTGCCTCACTCGGAGGCATCTCGCATCAACTCGAGCGCGCCTGGAGCCTCCCGGATGCTCAGGCGCTTCAAGGCGTTGTGACCTACACTCGTCCCGACGGAAAAAGCTTCAAAATTCCTTTCATGGACGCGTTCGTCACCGACAAAAGCGGACTCGTGAAGGAATGGCTTGTTTATTCTGATATGGCGCCGCTCTTTTCGTGAATCGCCGAAAAAACTAGCATGAAGGGAGTAGACCGGAAGACGGTCTGCTCCTTTTTTTCAAAGCGCACGGAAGAAAAGACGGATCAGGACGAACATCCCGAGGCCAAAGAATATCACGGTGAGCAGGGGGTATCCTGCGATAAACCGTCCTTCAGTATCCTGAAGCGCGATAGCGCTTGCAATGAAAAGACCGGATGCCAGCACGCTTGCACTGGAGCGCCTGCTGTTCACATCCAGCTGCTTCCGAACGTCCTCGATCTGAGGAGACTTCACCTCGATTGCGAAGTCGTTTGCCGCAAGCTTCCTAAACATCCAGCGAATCTGGCGCGGCAAGACCTGAAGGAGCGCCGCAAGGTCCTTGCCGACCCACAATGCGTCCCGGGTCAAGCGCTGCACGGAGTACTGGTTTTTCACCAGGTCTCGAACCAGTTCATTTCCCGCCGAAAGCAAATCAAAATCGGGATCGAGCGTTCTCCCCATGCCCTCGACAGTGACAATGGCCTTGAATACCAGCATCCAGTCACCGGGCACTTTGATGTCATACTTCGTAGCGATTTTGGTCGCTTCGATCAGAATTTTTCCGGCATTGATTTCACTTAAAGACAGACCCATGTACGGGGACAAAGTGTTACGCACTTCGCGAGTGAAGCCATCGAAGTCAATCGAGGGGCCAGCTGAACCCAGTTCCGCATACTGATAGCAGAGGTTCTCGTAGTCTTCGGTTACGAGCGACATCACCATGCTTGCCAGTTGGTCTCGGGATTTTTCTGAAAGGCGGCCCACAATCCCAAAGTCAATCATCCCGAGCCGATTCCCAGGCAGAACGAACAAGTTTCCCCCGTGCAGATCGCCGTGGAAAACGCCATCGATCATGATCGCCTTAAAGAAAGCCCGCGCCCCTACCGCTACAATGTGCTTCCGATCGATCCCAGCTGCGTCGATCGCCGCAATATCATTCACGCGGATGCCTTCAAAACGCTCTTGAGTAAGAACCTTCTGAGTACTTATGTGCTTGTAGACTTTTGGTATTGCGACCTCAGGAAAGACGGCTAGATTTTCAGCCATCTTTTGCATGTTGTTCGCTTCAACTTTAAAGTCGAGCTCCCACGTCAAGGTGCGGAAAAACTCTTCAACAATCACCTTAGGACCAATGATTCGCGTCTCGGGAACGTAACGCTCAAGCGCGGTCGCAATCAGCGCAAGCAGTCCGATATCGTTTTGGATAGCCCGAGCAATCTCTGGCCTCTGCACTTTCACAACTACCTTCTCGCCCGAGTGCAAAATCGCTTTATGCACTTGGCCGATACTTGCCGCTGCTAGTGGGGCCTCATCGAACTCTGCGTAAGCATCGTTCAATGTCCGACCAAGCTCCCTCTCCACGGCTTCCCGAATCACGGGAAAGGGAAGGGGCTGAACGTTGTCTTGAAGCTTCTTGAACTCTTCTAAAAAAGCCTCAGGCAAGAGATCCGAACGCATGGAGAGAACTTGTCCGAGCTTTACAAAAGTCGGCCCTAACTCTTCAAACGCCATCCTGAGGCGCTCATGAATTGAGCGCTCGCGGTGGATCTCATTGAATTCGGCTAAGCTCGAAGGAAGAAACTTTTCGAGCCTCATCTTTTGGACGAGATCGACGAAACCGTACTTTGCGAATGCAGCAATGATTTGCCGCATCCGCTGCACGTTTTTGACCGTCTGCCCAATCTGCCGTCCTCGTCTGATCCACTTCATGCGCTTCTTACTAGGATCTCATGATTCATGCGTCGGTCAATGAGCCGCTTTTTGCCGCGGGGTCATTTTTGCCGACGTCGGCCGCTTCCGGGGCCCGACTTCCCAGGACCCCCGCTTTTGCCGGGTCGATGCTCGCCGCGAGGACTCGGTCGCTCACCACGCTCGGCCCTTTCGCCACGCGCAGGTCGTCGGCCATCGCGAGGTCCGCCTTCGCTGCGGCGATCCTGCCCCCCCCCTTGCGCCACTTTTTCTAGGAAGGCTTGGGGGCCTCCTCGCCGTACGGGCTTTTCTGCGTAACGGCTCTCGGGCACTTGAGGTTTATCGGCGCGCCAAACCGCTCCGGCACCCTTCTCTTTTGAGGATCCCTTTTCCTGAGTCACCAGTCCGAAATCGACTGTCCGCTTGTCGATATCAGCTCGGAGCACGCGAATCTTAACCGCATCCCCGATTCTAAAGGTCTTCCGCGTTCGTCGGCCGGTAAAAGTCATCGCCTCTTCATCAAACGTATAAAAATCATCGGAAAGGGAGTCCCGAGAAACGAGCCCCTCAACCCAAGGATCCTGAATCTGAACAAAGAAGCCGGCTTCGATCATGCCGAGGACTTTTCCATCAAACTCATCGCCCACGTGCTTGAGCATCATCCGAACTTGCTTGAGCTTAATGGCTTCACGATCCGCCTCGGAAGCGATCCGCTCCCGATAACTGCAATGCTCAGCCGTCAACTCGAGGTCTTCCTGAAGCGCCTTCAGACGCTTCTCATCCGCCCGGGGCGCGTGCTTCTTTTCGCCGCGCAGAGCTTCACGCAAGAGCCGATGCACAACCAAGTCGGGATAACGACGAATCGGACTTGTGAAGTGGGTGTAGGCCTTCGAAGCCAAACCGAAGTGAATATCGTGCTGAGCAGTATAGACGGCCTGACGCATCGAGCGCAGGAGCTGCATGTTCAGCAGAGTTTGAGCCGCGTGGCCATCAATCCTGCGAACCAGATCGGCAAGGATCATATTCAAGTTCCGCTGGCCACCCGTGAGCTTGAGTGGAATTCCCGCGTTAGCTGCCAAGCGCTGAAACTTGTCGATCGCCTGCTCAGTCGGCTCCTCGTGAACACGATAAATGAACGGCCACTTTCGTTCGAGGGCCCATTCAGTCACCGCTTCGTTCGCGGCGATCATGAATTCTTCGATCAAACGGTGAGAGTCAAGGCGGTCCCGGTTCTCAATTCTTATGGGCTCGCCGGTCGAATCGACAACGACCTCAGCCTCGGGCAGATCAAAGTCGATCGAGCCCCGATCACTTCGGGTTTTTCGAATCAGTCGATAGAGTTCAAAATGAGGCGCATACTCCCAAGTGGAGTCCTTCCCGTGGACTTCGAACTCTTTCGCAATCTCGTTGTAAGTTGCGCGCCTTTTACTCTCGATCACGGCCTCCATCATCTCGGTTCGCGTGCGCGTTCCGGAGGCGTCGAAGAACA
>CANMSW010000235.1 GCA_947500275.1 Bacteriovoracaceae bacterium
CTTTTGTTCGACCGACTATAAAGTGGACGCCGCCCGCCTCGAGCAGCTGATCGAAGAAGCTGAGCGCCGATCGGGCGCACCCTCTGGAAACAGCTAGTCAAATGTCTTGAATAGTTCTTAGAACGTCACACCGGCGTTCAATAAGAAGGACGTATAGGTTCCATCCACGTTGAGTTCAGATCCGCTTGCGAGTTGTTTTTTAGTCCCGAACATATCATGCAGAGTCAAAGACGCACCGAAGAAGAGCTGATCGGTCACTTCTAAGTTCACACCCGCGCCACCATGAAGGCCGAAAAGGACGGGTGATACGATATTGGTCGGAGAGATCTCGATGGCTGGCTTATAGAAGCCAAGTCCAAAGGTGGCGTAGGGAATGACCTTGTCGTACCAGGCGAGGTTCATCCTCATCCCGGTCTTGAGTGATAGGATCGAGAAGTCATTATCCGTGTGGCTAGAGTAGCCCACGGAGGAATCGAACCCGAACATCTCACTCACGCCGTAAGTGTAATGGAGCTGGGTTCCGATTGAGTCCGAATACTTCCGAGTCAGATCGCCCATCAAAAAAATTTGTCCAATATCGATGCCGAGGTTGCTGCTTCCAGGAGAAAACGGGGAAACCGAATTCCTGAGGGAAGAGCCTCTCGTGGCGACTTTGCGGCTTCTCGGTGTGGAATCTTCAGCCGAGGATCCCCAGCCCGTTCCACCCCAGGTTCCTGCCGCCTGGACTTGAGTAGGGAGGGCAATCAGGGCTACCCAAGCGAGGGTCGACCAGGTTCCCTTTTTCGAAGACATTGATTGATCCGCAAGTTTTTTCCCGAAGGAGTTCTCAGCGCTCATGACTCGAGTTTATCGGAGTCGGGCTTCGTGATGAATCCTTAGGAAACAAAAAAGCCACCAAAGTTTTCTTTGGTGGCCCTTAAGTCGGCAATATCTGCCGTTTCGGTCTTTTATTTCGGGTCTGAACTCAATTACTGGTTCAGCGCAGGAGCGGTAGGATTGATGATCTTTCCGTTGCTCGCTGCGATCGATGCGTCTTCGCCATCGAACTGCGCGAAGAGGCTCGAGCCCACTTTTGCTTGGATGAAGCCGGAGAAGGAGCCATCGCCATGGCGAATGATTTCTCTTAAGAGTTCAACCGAAGGCTGAGTCTTGGCGCGGCGTTCAGATTCATAAAGAAGCTGCGTCAAGGTCGCTGCAGTGATGTCATTTTTGGTTTTATTATCGATGACGCGAATTTCTTCGCCGCCTTTGATCATTTTGGCGATCTCATCGAGAGTCACATAGCTGGACTCGTGTGTGTCGTAGAGTTTGCGGTTCTGGTAGCGTTTGATGATCTTCATTTCTTTCATGATTCCCCCTAATTGAATCATCACCTAGTTCAAGTTTCTGAAAACCGCTCGGCTTCTCCAGTTTGTGGTCGGATCGTCCTTCCACATCCCCGTTGGAGCCGGGCACAGTTTGAGCGTCTCCCCGACCTCTCGGTCCAAGAGATGACCTCATTGGATTACTTGGTGACTGCTCTGTAATCCGATCCGCACCCTGCCGAAGGCCAGTGATCGGTCGTTCGCAATCTGCGAACTCCCTTACTGGCTCTCGCTCAGGCATCGGATCGTTAACTGATGCCCCCAGTTTGAGACGCCCTTCTGGCATTTTCCCCGAATCGAGCCGAAGCCCTTTCCCTGGGAGTCGATGTCCACCCGCCGGTTTCCCCTGAAGCCAGCGAACTTTTCTCGACTGCTGCCATCGACAATGGAGTTGCCATCCCCTGATGCCACTCCGTGTCATGAGCGTCTCTGAAGCCGGATAACAACCCACCGCGCCAAAGTCAAGCTGCGCTCTAGGAGCGTTTTTTCGGCTTCTGTCTGAACGACACTTGTACTGCTCAGTCATCCGTCCGGCTTTTGACCCATGCCAACGAACCGGACGGCATCCAGGTTTGCACGGGGCGTTCCAACCCTGAGTTCCAACGGTAAATGACACATCTTCTTTCAGTTTCTGCCGCGAAATGACGATGGAGCGAGGGAGAAGGGGGCCGAATCATGGCTCATGCGTCACAGAAAGCCTCAGTGTTGCCCGTAGTCGCGGAGCGTCAGTTCGGCGGAAGACCGCGCAATTTGCGCCGGTCGGCGTTGCGAATGATGCAAATCGCGACCTTATGCGGGTTCGCTACCGGTTGTGCGACGGGTCCTGAGGTTGAAAGCCTCCCGAAAGATTTGACGGAGAGGCGGCCTGCTGCGGAGCGTCCGACGGAAGTTCCGAAAAACCTGAGTACCGAAGCATCCGCTGATTGGCACTTCAGCATGGCTCAAGCCTATTCTTCCGAGGGTCAAGTGGACCGGGCGATCGAAGAATATCAGCTGACCCTTGTGCACGATCCAGATTCCGCACTCGTCCATACGCGCCTCGCCATGGAGTTTGTGAAAAAAGGGATGTTGAGCGCGGCACTGGAGACGGTGAAGGAAGCACTCCGGAAAGATCCAAAATTCTTGGAGGCCCGTCTGATGTTGGCAGGTCTTTATTCGACGCTAAGAGATATGGATTCAGCCATCGCGGAATATGATCGAATTTTACGTCAGGATCCCAAGCATGAAGAGGCGATGGTTTATCGTGCTCAGTTGGCACTTGAAGCGGGTCGACCAGGAGAATCGGTGCTTCTCCTCAAGGGCTTCCTGAAGCGAATGCCTGAGTCCGCAGTGGCTTGGTACTACTTGGGCCGCGTGCATCAAAAGCAGGACCAAAGGAAGGATGCCATTCAAGCTTACCGAAAGGCTTTGGATTTGCGCCCTGGATTTACTCAGGCGGGTTTGGGCCTAGGCTGGACTTTGGAAGAGTCCGGGCAGACGCGGGAAGCGATCGTAGCCTATCAGAAACTTTATGAAGACTCTCAGGACGCAAGTGCGGCCAATCGGATCGCAACGCTCTTGCTGAAGCAGGAGAAGTATAAAGAGGCATTGCCCTACCTTGAGGCCGTAGCGAGCGCTGACGCGGAAGACATGAATGTTCGCGTGAAATTGGGATTGGTCTACATGGAGCTGAAGAGCCTCGATCGCGCTGAAACGGTTTTCAAATCGATCCTCGAAAAAACGCCCGACGCCGACCGTGTGAGGTTTTACCTGGCGAGTGTCTATGAGGAGCAAAAGCGTTTGGATGACGCAGTCGCCGAGATCCGGAAGCTTCAACCGGGTACCGATATGCAAGGGGATGCCGTCGTCCATGCAGGATGGATGCTGAAGCAAGTGGGACGAGGGAGCGAAGCGGTTGATTTGGTTCGCAGCTCGGTGAGTGCAAACCCGAATCATGCTGCCTTTTACTTGTTCTTGGCGAGTATGGATGAAGAGCTGGGTAACTTGGACTCGGCCATTGAGTCGCTTCGGGCCGGTGTGAAGATCTTCACCGAAGATGAAAAAATGCACTTCTTTTTGGGGAGCTTGCTCGACCGCCGTGGAGACATCGATGGTGGCTTAGAGCAGATGGAACGAGTTCTTCGGATTAATCCCGACCATGTCGATGCGTTGAACTATCTGGGTTACACTTGGACGGTTCGGGGGGTGCGCTTGCATGATGCTGAAAAGCTCATTCGACGCGCGCTTGCCTTGAAGCCGAATAATGGCTTTATCCAAGACAGTTGGGGTTGGCACTTGTACTTGCGCGGTCGTGTTCGTGAATCGATCGTTGAGCTTGAGAAAGCGGCTCGTATGAATCCAAACGAACCTGTGATTCTCGAACACTTGGCGGACGCTTACCTTAAATACAATCTCCGTGAAAAAGCGGTTCTCAGATATCAAGA
>CANMSW010000236.1 GCA_947500275.1 Bacteriovoracaceae bacterium
ATCGGTGACCACGCCAAAGTTGCCGATCCGACTGGCACCTTGACACTCCACGAAATTCCGCAGGATCCCGACACAGCCCCCAGAGCGCAACAGTACTCAGAGTTGGGGGATGAGGCGTATGCTGATCTGCTGAAGGATGAGCAGAAGGGTCGCGGTGAGGCCAAGGATAATGAGGACGGGGAGAGTCGATTTGGGGGCGATGAGGATGAAGACGAAGAGTCGACCAAGAAATTAGGAAAGGACGACAAAAAAGCTGATCGGAACAGGAAGGTCATTAGCAAGAAAAAGGTAACCGACTCATCTCAGTCGATCTCAGGCGACGACGAGGAGGAGGAGTCAGATGATATCGATGGAAAGTCGAGTTCAAAAAAAGACGATGACGGCTCCCAGAAAGTAGGGGGACGTGAGCCCGAGCGTCGAGGACGCATGAAAGCCTCTGCAGGAGAGGACGACGAACCCGCCGAAAACGCGGATGACGAGGATGTACGCCTCGGTAAAGGTGGAGAGCGGAAAGCCGGCGGACGTAAGCTTGGGATGAAGGGCAGTGAAGAGGAAACGGCCGATGCCGACTCCGATGACGAAGAATTGCGTATGGGCTCGGGTGGACAGGGTCCGCGTTCACGAAAGATTGGGGTAAAAGGGAAGTCCGAGGGCGCCTCAGGGGACGAGGACAGCGAGGAAGGAGATGAGGAAGTTCGGCTTGGGTCTGGCTATGGCCGTGGGAAACGCGAGCGAAGTCAGGAAGAGCAAGCGTCGGACGCGAAAGCAATTCAGGAATTCGACGATTCAAAGGTCGATCCTTCGAATGTCTCAGCCGATCAGGTCGAGCGATATCGTGAGCAGATTAAGCGCATGAGTCGACGTTTGGTCGATCTTGAAGAAGATCGTTCCAAATGGATGCGCATGGTAAAGGCTGATGGTGAGAAAGCGCGTAAAGGATTCGGTAGTAAGGATCCAGACTCTCAGAGCCTTCAAGAGACTAGGGGTGACGATCGCGATGACGAGCTCAAACTCAAGAGCCTCTCCAAGCGGGAAGAGTTAAAGGAATCTGAACCTGATGGAACCGATGAAGAATCTGAGTCTTCAGAGCGCAAAAATAATAAAACCGATGAAATGCGGATCAAGTCCGCTAAGAAAAAAGACGGTGCCAATCAGGATGACGATGCGCAAGGCGAGAACGAGTCCGCCGAAGATGAGGCCGAGCAGCCCAAGAAAAAGCCTGCGGGATTCCTGAAGCGACTCTTTGGAGGCGCAAAGGAAGAAGTCAAAGATGCCAAGAAAAGTGAGAATGAAGAAGACTCGGACGAAAGAATAGAGTCTAAAAAACGTTCGGCCTCTGATGATGAAGAAGAAGATTCTGAAAAGCCGGCGAAGAAGAAAAAGAGAGGCTTCTTCGGAACTGATCAAGCGGAAGAGGATGGAGAACGTTCTAAAGATACCGACGGCAATACGAGCCAGGAAGATCGCAAGGTCAAAAGTAAGTCAGACGATAATCCTCCAGAAGAGGATATTGAGAAGTCTTCAAAGTTAAAAAGCGACGATCCCGCCGAAAAGTCCGAAGGTCTTGTAGAAGATATCGAAAAAGGAACGTTCCATCAGAAGATGTCCAAGTCGAAAGAAGAGCTCGACGCCATTCGCGAGCGGATTAAGGACGAGCGAGTTAAGAATTGGGCTGATGGTATGATGTCGGAGATCATGAAAGAGAAAGCGCGTCTCGGCGAAATGGCAAGAAACCTGAATCAAGCGGTTCGAGCGAAAGAGGCAGAGTTCCAGAGAAAGACTCAGTTCCTGAAACAAGAGGTTTTGAACCGCGATGATCAAATTCGCAAAGGTCAACTTGCGGTCAATCGTGTTCGCGAGCAGTTGTCGCTGACGATCTCAGGTTCTGAACGTTTGAAAGTTCAGATTGCCACAATGGAGACCCAGGAGTCGGCTTCCCGTCAGAAGGTTCAGACTTCAGAGCGGTTAGTGCAGGTGGCAAAAGAAGAAGCCATGGCTGCCCAAAGACAAGCTGAAATGTTGAAGGCCCAGATAGCGCAAACGGGCGTCGCTGCAAAACGCGTTGAACTCGCCCAAAAAGAAATTATGGCTGCCAAGGTTCAGACTGAAAAAGCGATGAAGCAAGTTGAAGACATGAAAAAGCTTAACGGGCAGCTAACAGAAAAGTTAACGGCGGCGACCCAGGCGACGTCTGGCGCAGGTGGAACAGAAGACTTAAAGAGGAAGCTTGAGGCGACCGGACGTTTAGCGGCTGTTCATAAAAAAGAGGCAGAAACTTTCCGGGCAAAAATGGAAACTACAGTGAAGGAAGAAGCTCGGTTGCGATCCGAGGTCACTAAGCTTCAGGCCGAGATGAAACGCATGAAGGCGCATTCGGGGATTGCAGCTGCTGCCGCTGGTGGGCAACCTGCAGCAGTTGGAGTAAAGAAACCGGGTGGCCCGGGTGGAAAAGCCGCATAAATGTGGTGAGTTCGAGGAAAAACCATCTCATGGAAAAGCAGATTCGGATCATTGTGACGGGCGGAACCTTCGATAAAGAGTACGATGAACTGACGGGTGCGCTTTTTTTCAAAGACACTCACGTCGGTGAGATGCTTCGTTTGGGACGAAGTGAACTTGATATCGAAGTTGAAACGTTGATGCTGATGGACAGTTTAGAAATGACTCAAGCTCATCGAGAGAGTCTCGTTCAATCAGTGCGACAATGCCCCGAAAAGAGGGTCCTCATTACGCATGGAACCGACACGCTGGAGTTAACGGCCCGTACATTGTCGGATGCGAAGATTGAGGGAAAGACGATCGTTCTGACTGGGGCGATGGTTCCTTATAAGTTCGGAAGTTCCGACGGGCTATTTAATCTGGGTAGTGCGCTCGCGTTTGTTCAGTCATTGTCGGCCGGAGTCTATGCTGCCATGAACGGTCGCGCTTTGTTGGGAACCCGAGTTGTGAAAGATCGCGCTACGGGGAAGTTCAGAGAAATCTGAGTGGGTACGTGGTCTTCGGGTATCATTAAGTGCTGATTTTAGATGGTGCTCCCGAACAGACTCGGCCTGCGCCTTCTCGCTCGTGCTCGAAGGCTTGGCATGGACAATTTCCTAAGGGCGCGCATCGTGCGCGCCTTGCCGCGTAAAGCGCTCCTTAAGGTCGCGCTCCCCGCGGCCGGAAATTCTCGTTCGAGTCTGTTTTGGTTCTGCAGAACCCCGAATGGATTGAGGTCTTCGGGTATTATTAAGTGCTGATTTTAGATGGTGCTCCCGAACAGACTCGAACTGTTACGCCTTACGGCACTGGTTCCTAAGACCAGCGTGTCTACCAATTCCACCACGAGAGCACAGACATCCTTTTGACGCTGAATACAAGCTAGACCGGCTTTGAGGGATTTTCCACCCTAACTTTTAAATCAACTTCAGTCTCTCGATGACCGAAAAGCTCTTTGGATAGGGGTAGGGTCGATCTCTGTTAGAGCGGAGGTCGAAACTTGGTCCATCGAGGAGACCTGTCGAAAAATGGGTTATTTTGTCGGCTTATTTATAGCGATGTTAGGGGTGGCATTGTCCATCCACGAGCTTCATCAGCAGCCCGGGATGTACTACGACTTCGTGGCTTTGGCCGTGGTGGTTGGGGGTACAGCCGCTATTGCTGCTATGATTCTACCTTGGAGAAACTGGAAGGACATCAGCCGTTCCCTTTTAGCCACCTTTGAGGGGCATGGCTCCATCCTGAAAGACGTCGCAAATGAGGGCTTTAAGCTTCTTTCTCTGAAAAAAGAGGGGGCCCGCTACCGCCC
>CANMSW010000237.1 GCA_947500275.1 Bacteriovoracaceae bacterium
GGTCTTACCCGTTTGGCGGTCACCGATGATCAACTCACGCTGACCGCGGCCGACTGGGATCATTGCGTCAATTGCCTTGATCCCCGTTTGGAGAGGCTCATGAACCGACTGACGCGCGACGATTCCGGGCGCCTTCACCTCAACTAGACGGTGCTGTGAAGTCTTGATTTCCCCGCGCCCATCAATCGGCATTCCGAGCGAGTTCACAACCCGACCGAGCAAGGCTTCGCCGACCGGAACTTGAACAATTTTACCAGTCCGGCGGACCGATGAACCTTCTTTAATCTTAGTATCATCACCAAGAATAGCGACCCCTACTGCTTCCTCTTCAAGGTTCAGGACCATCCCGCTTACGCCTGCCGAAAACTCAACAAGCTCGCCAGCCATCGCGCGCTCGAGGCCATAAATCTTTGCGACGCCGTCACCCACCGCGACAACGGTTCCAGTCTCAGAAACGTCGACTTTCTTATCGAAGTCGGCCAACTGGCTTTTCAAAATTTGGGTAATTTCTTCAGGTCTGATCTGAACCATACATTCTCCTCAAAAAAGAATTACTTCGGAAACAAATTGAAATGAGCGAACCCGACTAAGCCTGTCCAACCACAGCGGCCGCTAGAGTATTTCGCGCCCTCTGGAGCTGAGATTTAACCGACCCATCGTAGGTGATTCCCCCGACTGTAACCATCACGCCAGCGATCAGTGACGGGTCCACTTTGGATTTAAAAACAACCTTCTTCCCCAGCTTCTTTTGGAAAGCTGCGGCCAACTCTTCTTGATCGCGAACATCGAGGGGCTCTGCTGAAACCACCTCACCCAAGAGTCCACCCTCGATGCCCACTCGCAAACGAACGAACTCGTCGTGAATCTGACTGAAGAGAGCGGCTCGGCCTTTTTCGGCCGCGATCTTTACAGCGCGAACAACGACAGGCGATAGGCCAATCTTATCAGCCACCGCACTCACAATGGCGCCACGCTGTTCCGAGGACACCACAGGCCCACCGAGGAGCTTCGTCATTTCGGGGCTGGAAGCGATAGCAAGAGCAAGGGCCTCAAGCTCGCGCTCAACTTGAACTGCGTCAGGAACGCCTGGCGCGCGCTCCTGAGTGAGACTAAACAACGCTTGTGCGTAAGACTTCGCGACACTCATCGGACTTGCTCCAATTGATTGGAAAACTCGCGACGAATACGTGCTTTTTCGTCGCCCGTCATGCGGGATTTAATGATCGCCTCGGCACGGTCTATCACCATCTGACCGACATCAAGCGCGAGCCGCTTCCGAGCCGCGTCCACTGCCGCGTCCCTCGCAAGTTTTGCCTCCGCAACAATCTGGAGAGCCTGCCGACCGGAGTCCTCTCTTACCCGAGTTGATACGGCCTGAACGTCCTGATGGTTCTGAGATCTCAACGCGGACACTTCGGAATCGATTGAAGCGAGCCGAGCCTGAAACTCGGAGTATTGCGCTTGCGCTTTCTCGAGCTGAACCTTTGCGTCTTGAACCTGCTCACGCAACTGAAGGGAACGATTTTTTACGAAGTCGACAAATGGCTGTTTTCCCACGCGATAAATGATCGCAAGGAAAATTCCCAAGTTGACGAATCCGGCGCCCAGAGTCTTTAGAGTGGCGGCATCTAAATGCATCACTATTCTCCTAATTAGAGCAGTTTGCTCGAGAGCTGGGCGGCCATTGCTTCAACATCATTGGCCAGAGTCGCTCTAATTTGTGCTTCTTGTTTTGAAAGCTCTTGCGCGGCTGAGAGCGCGATATCGCGCGCTTCAGCGCGAGCAGCCCCGATCAACTTCTCTTCCTCTTTACGTGCTTCAGCAAGCGCGTCTTCTAACTGCTTTTTCGCTTGCAGGCGCTCTGAGCGGATCTGGTTTTGATATGCATCGAGCATATCGCGGGCCTTTGCGACCGCTACGTCGGCTTCCGCTCGATTACTGTGAATGGCCTTATTTCTCGCCTCAATCAGCTTAAGAAAAGGCTTGAAGTAGAACTGCCCCAAAAGGAAGAAGGCAGCCATAAATAAGGCAAACTGAACAAAGTAGGTCTGGTTAAGACCGAGTTGATCCAAAATCGCGGCCACGGCGTGACACTCCCGAAGATGTTTTGATGCTTCGGGTTGCTAACACGCTGATTTTCCCGCGGTCAAGGCAGGGATCAGCTTTAGAACAGTGTTTTTTCTGGGATTCTCGTACTCGTTGGGACTGGGGCCGGTCCCCCGACCATGCGACTCCGCCCCTCAAAGATGACGCCATCCGCCACCTTTAGACTTGGTGTTGTGATTTCGCCTCGAAAACGCGCGGGGCTATGAATCTCCACCCGGTGTTTTGCCCGCACCGTGCCCGACACCTCGCCGCTAATGATGACCACGCCGGCATCAATGTCGCCCTGTACGCGCGCGCCCTCACCGACAATCAACGTATCGGGCGTAACGATCTCCCCACGGAATACGCCGCCTATCCGGACGGTCCCCCGAAAGCAGAGCTTTCCCTCGAACTCACAGCCTGCGTCAATGACGGCAGTCAAAGCTTCATGGGTTGCCGGGGTAACTAAATTACTTTTCTGCATTCCTTAACTTTGAAGCGTTGAGAGAATCCGTTCAAGGTCGTTTCGACTCGTAAAATGGAAAACGATCTTACCCTTACGCTCACTCCCTTTAATTTCGCACTTCGACCCATAGACTCGCCCAAGATCAGAAGAGATTTTCTCAAATCGCTGTTGAACGGGGCTCTTTGCAGCGGCGGCTGGCTGAGTTTGAACTGCCGCACCCAAGGATCCTTGGCGCTTCAATTGGTCAACAAGGGCCTCGGCGTCGCGGACGCTCAAGCGACGCTCAACGATTTGTGCGCGGGCACGCAGGCGGACCTCATTGTCGTCGGTAGCAAGGAGCGCCTTGCCGTGACCGAAGGTCAAGATTTGCCGCTTAAGGTCGTCTATGATTGCCTCGGGCAGCCTGAGAAGCCGGAGGTAGTTGGCGACAGTAGCTCGCTCCTTTCCGACCTTTTTTGCCACTTCCTCCTGCGTCAGTCCGAACTCCTGGACCAACTGAAAGTAGGCGAGAGACTCATCGATGCAGTTCAAGTTTTGTCGTTGAATGTTTTCGATCAGCGCTAACTCAAGCGCTTCTCTGTCAGTAGATTTTCGGATGACGATCGGAACCTGCTTCAAGCCCGCAAGCTTCGACGCACGGAGGCGACGCTCGCCCGCGATCAGCTGATATCCGTCAAGCGTCCTGCGAACCACTAGAGGCTGAATGATGCCGTTTTCGCGGATGCTTTGCGCTAACTCTTGAAGCGCGGTTTCGTCAAAATCCCGGCGCGGCTGGAACTCGTTCACTTGGATCTCTTCGAGGAGGGCGACACTGATACCAGGATGCCGATCTTTATTCGACACTTCGGCGACGGGTGCCCCCGCGGAAACAGCCCCAGCGCCACTGGTGATTCCAGGAGGCGGAGGAACCATAGCAGAAGGCGGGGGTGCGCCTGGCAATAGAGAAGCGAGACCTTTTCCGAGTGCGGGTTTTTGAGCCATAAACTACTCCAATTAATTTCTAAGACTTAGACTACATGGCGGGCGCTGGTGCGCCCTCGGACAAAACGGGTGCCGTGACAGTCGGGTGAACTGGGAGGTTTGCGCTTTTTGGCTGGTTTCTCGCCAAGAGCTCTTTCGCAAGTGCGAGGTAGGCTGCGCAACCCTGCGACTCGATGTCATAAAGAAGGACAGGTTTTCCAAAGCTCGTGCACTCGCTCAAGCGAATGTTCCTCGGAATAACTGTATCGAAAA
>CANMSW010000238.1 GCA_947500275.1 Bacteriovoracaceae bacterium
GGCAGCAAAAAAAGCTGGACGTGCGACTAAAGAAGGCGCTGTTAGCGCTTACATCCACGGTGAAGGAAAAGTGGGCGTTCTCGTTGAAATTAACTGCGAGACCGACTTCGTTGCCCGTACCGAGCAATTCCGCCAATTCGTGAAAGATGTTTCGATGCATATTGCTGCGGCTCAGCCTCAGTGGGTACGCTCCGAAGAAGTGCCTGCAGATGTAATCGCGAAAGAAAAAGAAATCGCTGTTGCGCAGATGGCAAGCTCCGGGAAACCTCAAGCGGTTCTCGAGAAGATTGCTGAAGGCAAAGTGAACAAGTTCTACGAAGATACCTGCCTTCTCAATCAGCCTTTCGTGAAGGATCCTTCCAAAACCATTGAGCAATTGTTGAAAGAGACAATTGCGACACTGGGTGAGAACATTTCGGTTCGTCGTTTCTCGCGCTTCGTCCTCGGCGAAGGCATGAAAGACGCTGTTGAGACTCATTGATCAGCACCAGGAGATTTACGGCTTCCGCGACCTAGTTTGGGTATCGCGGGAGCCGTAGGCTCCAGTTCCAGCTCTTACAAAAGACAATTTCCACTCGAGTCGAATTTTCACAGGAGATCCTCATGTCCGAGTCCGCTTCTGCAAGCAGTACGAGTTCGGGATCAAGCCAGGCGTCTAGGGGTGCCAAGGGTTATCGCCGAATTCTTCTGAAGCTTTCGGGTGAAGCGCTCGCCGGTGATGCGGGTTACGGCATCAACACGGACGTGCTGGAGGAAATAGCGCGTGAAATCCGCGAAATTCACGATCTCGGAATTCAGATCGGCGTGGTCCTAGGTGGCGGTAATATCTTCCGGGGCATTAAGGGCGCGACCAAGGGCATGGACCGTGCGAGCGCTGACTACATGGGTATGTTAGCGACCGTTCTGAACTGTTTGGCCCTCCAGGACTCACTTGAGCGCCTGGGTGTTCACACCCGTGTTCAGTCAGCGATTGAAATGCGCGAGCTCGCTGAGCCGTACATCCGTAGGCGTGCAATCCGACATTTAGAGAAAAACCGTGTGGTTATCTTTGGAGCGGGCACGGGTAATCCTTACTTCACCACTGATACGACCGCTGCGTTGCGCGCGATGGAGATCGGATCGGAAGTTGTGATTAAAGCGACCAAAGTCGACGGGATTTATGACGCTGATCCGATGACCCATCCTGAAGCCCAAAAATTCGATCAGCTTTCTTATATCGAAGTCCTTCAGCGTGGATTGAAGGTCATGGACTCCACGGCGATTTCGCTTTGTATGGATAACAATTTGCCAATTCTCGTCTGTAGCCTCCACGAAGCGGGTGCGTTGAAAAAGGTGGTTCGCGGTGAGGCGATCGGCACATTGGTAAGCTAGTTTGGGACAACGAATTTCAACTGAAACAATAAACTAAAGGTAAAGGTGCAGAGACGATGTCCAAGGCAATTCTCGACTCCCTCAATCTAAACATGGACAAAACCCTTCAATCCTTGAAGGCAGAACTCGCAAAGGTGCGCACAGGGCGCGCGTCGACGGCGCTAGTTGACACGGTTCACGTTGATTACTACGGCTCAAGTGTTCCGCTAAGTCAGATCGCAAACGTGACGACACCCGATGCTCGCACGATCCAGATCTCCCCTTGGGAGGGGAGCATGATCGGCGCGATTGAGAAGTCGATTCTTGCTGCCAACATCGGACTTACGCCCCAAAACGACGGAAAAGTGATTCGGATTTCGGTTCCTCAAATGACCGAAGAGCGTCGTAAGGAAATGGTGAAGCTGGTGAAAAAGATTGGTGAAGAGTCGAAAGTCGCTCTTCGCAACCAGCGCCGCGAAGGGAACGAAGAAGTGAAAAAGCAAGAGAAGGCGAAGACGCTTTCTGAAGACGATGCGAAGAAGGCGATGGACCTTGTTCAAAAGAAAACAGACGAAAAAGTGGCTGAAGTCGATAAGGTCGTCGCTTCAAAAGAAAAAGAGATCATGACCGTATAGTTCTCCTTTTCTGACTCTAGCGCAGTCGGTTGCTTGAAAAACGCCGATCGAGGCGGGGAAGTACCAGCAGTGAATCCGAATCAATCACGGATCCCTCGACACGTGGCAGTGATCATGGATGGAAATGGGCGATGGGCGCAAAGGCGCGGGCGTCCCCGTGTTTTCGGTCATGTGAGAGGTGCTTCTCGGCTGAAGCCGATCGTGATGGAGGCGGACCGGCTTGGAATTGAATCGCTGACTCTTTACGCGTTTTCGACAGAAAATTGGCTCCGCCCCGATCAAGAGCTGGGTGTTCTCTGGCGGCTTTTGAAGAAGTTTCTAATTCGAGAACAAGACGAGCTGGCGAGAGAAAACGTTCGGCTTCGAGTGTTTGGTGAGATCGATCGATTGGGTTCGGACGTGCGGGATGTTCTGGATCCGGTTGTGGAGAAGCTATCGAAAAATACGGGTCTGCAACTCAATTTCGCCCTGTCCTATGGCGGCCGTAGGGAGTTGGCTCGGGCTGCTCGCCTTTTCGCCGAAGATTGCGTGAAGGGTTTGCGTCAGCCGGACGAGCTCGCGCATGACGAGCAGCTTTTAGAGAAGTACCTCTGGACTTCGGAGCTGGGGGATCTTGCTCAGGTGGATCTCGTGATTCGAACGAGCGGTGAGCAACGTATCAGTAACTTCCTGCTCTGGCAGGCCGCTTATGCGGAGTATTTCTTCACAGAACGTAGCTGGCCGGACTTTGGAGTTGAGCATTTTCGCAACGCAATCGAAGTGTATGGCCTTCGCGAGAGGCGTTTCGGTCGCGTAGCAGCTGCTCCGGGATTAACCCGGAGCGACCCAATTGAAGATTTGAGCCGGACGGCGGATCAAGAGGTCGTGTGAATCAGTTGAGAAAAATTCAGGAAGAGTGGAAGGGTAAACTTCCAAAAGATTGGCACCAGGCGACCGAGCTTCAGAAGAGAGTCGTGACGGCAGCCGTTGGCGCAACAGCGTTGATCCTTCTTTTTTCTCTTGGAGGGCGGCTCGGGGTGGCTCTGTTTGCTGCCGTTCTTTCCCTCGCGATGTTGTGGGAGTTCGTGGAGATTTCCTTCGAGCTTGACGATAAGTTTGAGAAACGTTGGACGCTGCTCGCCTTCTCGTGGCTGGTTTCGTTTCTGAGTTTTCTCGCACCCGATTCCCAGTTTATTGCCATGATCTTGGTTTTTATGACCTTGTTTGCTTACTTTCTGCTCACTGCAAAAAGGCATTCGGGCCCAGCTTTTCAGCAGCATTTGCGCGAGTTGATCTACTCAGTTTTTGCTTTTTTGTACCTCTCCATCATTCCGGGATTCCTCCCGATGCTCTATTTTTCGCAAGGCGGTCTCCACTGGGTTCTCGTTTTTCTCTTGATCAATTGGTCGGGGGACGTGGGCGCTTACTTCGCGGGCAAAAAATACGGCAAACGTAGACTCTACCCTGAGATTAGCCCCAAGAAGACTTGGGAAGGGGCTGCAGGCGGTCTGGCTTCCAGCATTGCCATAGTGATTCTGTACAAGGTATTGTTTTTTCAGGCCCTTTCTCTAGGAAGTGCGATTCTGGTTCCTTTAGTAGTGGCACCGGTTGCCCAGATGGGCGACCTTTGTGAAAGTTTTATCAAAAGGGCATTCGGTAAGAAAGACTCGGGAGGACTCCTTCCGGGACACGGCGGCTTCCTCGATCGCTTCGATGGTGTCGTATTCAGCTTGCCCGTCATGTACGCCTGCGTGAGGATTTTGGGATAATCCTTTCCGGCTAGGAGGTTTTCCC
>CANMSW010000239.1 GCA_947500275.1 Bacteriovoracaceae bacterium
AAAGCCCTCTTTTCCTAAAGACACCCCAGCGCCCCCCACATTAAAATCAGCACAGACGAGGCCGCCATGAAAACCCACTCACTCAACTGCGCCACTTTTTGCCCCCCTTGTCGCGCTGCCGTAAACGGAAAAGGCAGTTACTTCGAGCGAGGTACTCTTGTTTGTCACTGCTTACTTGTCGAAACACCCAGCGACGGCCTCGTACTCATCGATACGGGCCTCGGTACTGCAGACCTGAACTCCCCGTCTCGGCGACTCGGAACCTCATTTCTAGCGAGTTCGAATCCCCTTCTCGACCTCGAAGAGTCCGCCCTCCATCAAATCCAAGCGCTCGGATATCAAGCGTCCGACGTTCGGCACATCCTGATTACCCACCTCGACCTTGACCATGCCGGCGGTCTCTCGGATTTCCCCGGCGCCACAGTTCACCTCCTCCACGACGAGAAAGTCGCAGCGGAAACGAGCAAGGACAGCCTCTCGCGCTCCCGCTACCGCCCCCAGCAGTGGAGTCACGTCCGACGCTGGCAGACTTATTCAGCAAACGAAGGCGAAACCTGGCGTGGGCTTCAAAACACGCAAAAAATCGTCGGTCTCAAAAGCGATCTTCTCCTCGTCCCGCTCCAAGGCCACACACTCGGACACGCGGGATATGCCAGTGAGTCCAAAGATGGGGCCTGGATGCACTGCGGGGACGCCTACTTTCATGCCGCATCGGTAAAAAGAGGGGGCAACCTTCAATCGCCCCCCTGGGGCCTGAATCTCTTCCAAAATCTAGTCGCCACCCGCCGCAGACAGATGCACGAGACCCAGTCTAAAATCCGCTCTTTCATTCAGACTACGGACGCCGAAAGCGCTGGGATTTCAGTATTTTGCGCGCACGATCCTGAGGAATTTGCGGAGCAAAAAGCCAAGAGTCATCCCCTCTCAAAAGACTCCTGAGCGCTCATCTCTCAAAGCCCCTCCCCCTTGAAGTCACCGTGGGGTCACCCGCGAGTATCTCAAAGACCGAAACAAAGCCCAGGGAGGGTTTGACACTGCGCGTCTTTTTGCCTATTCCCGAGTGCAACAAAAGGAATCTATTATGAAACAAAAACTCATTGCCCCTCTCTTGGCCGCCCTCTCCCTGATGTCCCTAGCCCAGGCCAACGACACGATTGATATCGCGGTGGCCTTGATTGGCTATGGAAACCAGTCCGCTGCTTTCGCGTGTACCGATGGTACGTCCTTAAACGCGGCTTTCGAAATCCGCGCTGACCTCGGGCCCACCGTTGTCATCTCCCAGAGCGGCCGCGAGCTTTATAAACTCCCTCGGTACCTGAAGCCCTCTGAGTTCCAAATCAACCAAGCAATCACGGGACAGGCCTACGATGGATCATCGGCCGTGACTGTCTTTTTGAAGTCGCCTACGGAAATTGAATCGATTGAGCTCGGTTATATGATGGGGCGACAATTCAAAGTCACCCATCGGTGCTCTGTTCGCTCGATCACCTACGTGAAGTAAGATCCGCTGAAGCAAGCCCCCGAGTTCGCTTCGAAGAAGACGCAAGCCCCCGCCTCGAGGGCATGACCTTCAAGGGATCTAATGCGACTAGTCCGGAGCGCACTTCGAAATGAAGATGCGGTCCGGAACTTTTTCCAGTGTTTCCAGAAAGAGCAACTTTTTGTCCCGCACGAATCTTCTGCCCCTTCTTCACGTAAAGACGCGAATTGTGAGCATAGATCGTCGATAGATCGTCTTGATGACCGATGATTACGATATTTCCGTAACCTGAGATTCGGCTACCTGCGTAGAGCACGACCCCTGAGCCCACTGAATAGACCGGTGTCCCGCTTGAAGCCTTCAGATCGATTCCCTCGTGATGCTCTCCGCTTCGCGGCCCGAAGTCGGAGGTCACCCGGACCAACTCAAGAGGCCAGCCCCAACCCGCCGTGACCTGCTGAAGTCTCCGCTGTGATGCAGAACTTTTTCCGCGCGACGCGGTTGTTCCTCGAGATTGAGCGGGCGATTCACGATCCTGGGATGAAGCGGACCGCCCCCGCAAAGTCCCTTTTCCAAACTGAGTCCGATTCTTCCGATCGAGCTCAGCGAGTCGCGTGATGAAGCCCCGACGCCCTGAGTGACGGGCACGCGGAGTGGCACAAGCCGAAACGCTCAGTGCCAGCACGACGAAACCCACTATCAAGGTCAGGAAACGAGTAACCCTCATCCCTTCTTCCTTTTACTTTTTCGGCGGGCCGCCTCCCGCGGATCCAATCTTAACCGGTGAGGAACATTCTTCTTCGGCTGACTTGCAGGATTCGGAAGTTCGAAGGCCCCTGCGAGATCTGCGAGACTTTCATAGTCGGTCGAGTCGAGCTTCAGAGGAGTGAGCGAAGCAAAGCCATCCGCAACCGTGTGGCAATCCGAACCTAAGTCCTCGCGGAATCCCTCATAACTGCCACCCAGCCAGTAATAATCCTTACCCCGATGGTCACGTCTTCTGAGAACACTCCCCGTATAATATCGAAATCCCTGACGCGCTAAATGAATGCCCTTTACATCGGAAAGCTTCACGTCGGGGACGTTCAAATTAAGAAGAGTATGGTGGGGCATCTCGAGCGAACCCTGCCGCTCAAGTAATCGGCGAATGACCTTAACGCAAACCTTAGCCGCCGTCGCGTAATGGAGCTCTTTCTCGGGGAGCGCCCGAGCGAACTCGACATCTAAACTTACTGCTAAGGAAGGAATCCCGAGGATACATCCTTCGCGTGCAGCGGACACGGTGCCCGAGTAGTAGACGTCCTGTCCTAGATTCGCACCACGATTAATTCCAGAAACAATGAGATCTGGGAGCTTCCCACCCATCACTTCACGAACGCCGAGGTAGACACAATCGGCTGGAGATCCACTAACCCCATAGACATCTCGTCCGAGATTATCGAGTTTCAAAATTCGCAGGGGCTTGTGAATCGTCAAGCTATGACCTGTGGTGCTCTTCTCTTCGAGAGGCGCAACCACCTGCACCTGGCCGAGTTTTCTTAACTCTTTGGCCAAGATATGGATTCCGGGAGCGTGCACACTATCATCATTGGATACGAGGATTCTAAGCATCCTCTCCAGTGTAAAGGGACTCAGGACTTCGAGCTAGCAGCAACCACCCCTACAAGGGGCTATAAAAATGCCGATGGTCACGAAAATGCCGCCTGCGCGAACCTGATCGCAATTGGACCGTCAGAATCCCAACAGTCCGAGAGAAATATCACTCGGCTACCCCTACCCCAGGAGCAAAGGATCTCGCTTCGAAGCCACTTTCTCGAGGTCTCGGTTACGAACCTCGCCTTCAGGCGTGTTCACGCTCGTGTAGGTGCAGCGTACCCCTTTGGCCTCTAATTCAGAGCACGCCGAAACGATGATCGAGTGCCCAAGAAAGACGGAACTCAACATGGAGAGTGGCCCTGCCATTAATCCTGGCAGGATTTCAACTGACGCATCCCCTCTGAACCCACCGAGATCAACCGTCTCGTCGCAAACCTCAAAGAGTCGTTTTCCGCTCGGATGCCGAGAAGCAACTGCACTCGAATGAGCAACACTCGTGAACGCCACCGTAGAGAGTCCGAGCTTCTTCGCCTCGAGAGCAAATTCAACAACGGCCCCATTGATCCCCGACTGCGAAGCAATCCAGATCATCTCGCCCTTCCGAGGCTGAGCGCGGGCAAGCAGGACGTTCGCCACTCCTGGGGTGCGCTCTAAAACACGAATCACTGGGGGGCCTGC
>CANMSW010000240.1 GCA_947500275.1 Bacteriovoracaceae bacterium
AGTGAACTGATATTCATGTCCTTCCAGACGCGCTCGATTGGGGGGCGTCGATTGGGACGAGTGAAGATGGATTCTCCGAGCTGAGGGAGTTGGGCCAGGTCTTGGGCCGCCGCGCGGAAACGCTGGTGGTCGAGCAGTTGTCGGATCAGGTCTTCCTGAGAAAGCGCGTTATCTTCTGCGTTCGCCTCTGCCGCATCGTTCTTTTGCTCTTGAGGCAAGATCGCCTTGCTCTTCCAGTGGAGAAGAGTAGCTGCCATCACGAGGAACTCGCTGGCGATATCGAAATTCAAGTCCTGCATCAGGCGCACGTAGGCCAGGTACTGATCGGTGATCTTTCCGATCGAAATCCGATTGATGTCGAGCTCTTGGCTCTGGATCAAATAGAGGAGGAGGTCCAGTGGGCCCTCGAATGAGTCAAGCCGAACGGTAATAGGTACTCGATGAGCCACGCTTGGCAATCCCCCGGTTTCAATGCCCACTTCCGCAGGAGGTGAATCCTCCCTAGTCGGACGACCTTCTCTGGTCGTCCTCAAGGCGTCAAAAAAACGCCGTCAGTCTTGAGCGTGGGCCGATCATAACCAACGAAACGCGTTCCGCAAGTTCTGGATCAAAATCATCCGTCTAAAGGGATTCCAAGAAGGTGGTGTGCTCCGACGAGGGTCGTCAGGGAAAGCCATCGGATGGGGCCTCCCAGGAACTGCAGGGCCCCGGACATGAAAAGGATCGCCAGCAAGAAGAGGCTAAATCGGGCCATTTGCTCGAATTTCAGAGCGAGCTTTGGGGGGAGGAGGCTTTCAAGGACCCGTCCGCCATCTAACGGAGGTACCGGGAGGAGGTTGAAAAGAGCGAGGGAGTAATTCAGGCCGACACTCGCGACCGCCATCGCTTGAAGGGCCTCGGTCATCCAAAAGTCGCTCATGGAGGGGAGGTTTGTGAGCGCAAAAGCAATCCCAGAGAGGATGGCGAGCACGAAGTTCATGCCCGGCCCGGCTAGCGCTACAAAGAAGAGACCCATGCGGGGACGTTTGAAGTTTCGGCCGTCAATGGGAACAGGCTTCGCCCAGCCAAACATAATCGCCGAAGGCGAGAGCATATTGAGAACCGGAAGAATGAGCGTCCCTAAAATGTCGATGTGAGGCCAGGGGTTCATGGTCAGTCGACCTGCCCGCTCCGCAGTCGAGTCCCCGAATCTCTTTGCCATCCATCCGTGGCCGTACTCATGGGCGACCATTGCAAGGAGGAAGGGAACGAACTGAACCGCAAGTTTTTCCATTTGGTTCAGGTATCCCGGGTCAGGGGTCGGAGACAATGGGGTCGTCAGGGCCTCACCAACACTGAGTTCGAGCGGGGCGACGGTAAGTGAAACTTCCTTGAATCTGGACGCTCGTTGAGACGGGAAAAAAGTCGCGTTCGCGCTCAGAAACGAGAGGGACGGTATTTTGGAGCGTGAGTGAGGCATCCAAATCCCCCAGGGGTACACCCAAGCAGCTGGTCAGCGCGGGAACGCTGCCCGGTAGAATTCGGGGCGTGCCATTGAGCGCACCCTCGAAACCGAGCGTCGCATCCAAAAGTCCCCAATCGGCGCCTAAATTGGCTCGAACGTGCGACGGGGATTGTGAGTCGTTGAGTGGGGTCCAAGTGACGGACGCTTCCCCTCGGTAGGCTTCCCCGTTTGAGTTGCGGACGGTGACCGCCGTTTCGGCGCTGGTCCAGCTTGAACCCAAAGCCAGTGCGTTTCCATTTCCGAGGTCGGTTGTGGCTCCGAGGCGTGTGACTCCCACGACGGACTGGTTTTGTACCCTGGTATCGACGGTCAGGGGCGAGCCGGGGGTGTGTTGATGGTAGCTCACTTCCGAGTGAAGCGTGGGGAGCCCAACGTTGGGGGCGTTCACGGGCACTTCGGCCTCAACTCCATGGGCATAATCCAGGACGGAATCTTCTAATACGACAGAGCCGGGGTAGACGAAGGTCGAGAATCGGCCGATCGAGTAGTCGCTCAAAAGCCTCAAGGTCGAATGGCCTTCCAGGCGGTGAGCGGGGGAGGCGATTAAATCCTGGGTTGCACCGGTTAGGCCCAAAGTGAACGTCGCTCGGTCGATCGTCGCTCCCGACTCCTGGAACCCTTCAGGAAGGGAGTCACCAGACTGATGCGAGTAGGCGAGTCCCGTATCGAGTCTAAAGTGCTGATCGTCCGACTGATATCGGTAACTCAGAGGAAGAATGAGGATCGATTGACCGTTCGCTAAGGACGCCGAGCTTACTCCTGAGTCGAGCGTTTGGCCCTCCGACTCGATGAGCGGGACTTGTGCCTGTAATTGACTGCGAGTTCGATTGAGGCTCGGGTTAATTTCTCGACCGGGGACGAGGAGTGCTTGGAGGATGGCCTCTCCTGATTGTGTTTTGTACTCGGCGAGGATTCTCCCTTCAGCCGACCAGATTTGAGCGGAAGAACCCACGTTCCTCACTCTTCCGTATTCGGAGAGCGTGCTATCCGCCGAGTTTGCCAAGTGCGTTTCTTGCGTATCGTAGTTGACGGCCGTGATTTGGTTCGGATTGTCTGGATTCCAACTGAAGATATTGGTGTGTAGTCGTTTGTTAGCGCCGTAAGACACGACGAAACTGCTTTTGAATCCCAGTGCTTTCGCTAAGCGCGCTTGCGCTAGTGATATACCTCGGCAAATGCCGCTGCGATCATAAGAACCCGAGAGGTAGTTTCGGGTGTTGGTTCGGAGTTGTTCGGACGTGATTTCTCCTTGAGCGGAAAGCATCGCGTCCCTTCGGTCAAAATCATAAAGCGAGGCGTAAAGGCCCCCGATTCCTTTGATGAAAAGAAGCTTTTCTTCGTCCGAGAGACTGTCCCGGAGTGACGCCATACGCTTCAATGCGCTCTGCTCGCTTGAAGCGAAAAGGTATTCGACAATTTCATGGCTTGTACGGAGTTGGCTTTCCGACGCGCCCAGGTCGTGGAGATTCCAGCGAAGCACCCTTCTTACTTCGTCGCGTGTGAGGGTGGGAGCGTAAGAGGCCCAGTCGGGATTGTCCCAAAGGTTTTCGCGAGAAACATGAAAACCCCGTGTGATTTCGGAGCCGCTTGCTGCATCGAAATGGATCGTCTGACCGTCGTGTACGCCGAGCGAATAGCCGACGAGGAATTGGGCGCCTCGTTCGGAGTTCTGATTCGCGTTTTGGAGAGCGCTCGGAAGGGGATCCTGGCTGAGTCGGTCCAGTGTATGCTGTAAGCCAAAAAGGGAGTTCCAGTCGATGGGCGCAGTGTGCTCGTCCCGGAGACACGCTTGAAGTGACTCAGCGGCTCGAGCTCCAGAGCTCGAACAGGCGAATGCTATCATCAAAAGAGCAGTCCAGGGCCTGAGGCTCATGGGCTTTTGTGTCGGGACATGAGTCATCCTGATTCTAGAATGGCTCAATCGGGGAGGTTGCGGGAGTGTGTCCGTAGGGACGCAATCGGGCTTTTTTGTGATCCCATCCGATTGGGTGAGCAAGGTGCCGCGATTCCGCGTGTGCGCAGTCCCGGCACTAGGCTCCGTCCCCGAGCTTCATGAATCAGCTCTGTCTCATCGGGCGGCGAGGCACATCCATCCATGGATTCCTTGCGCCCCTTCGGGGCTGCGCCTTCCATGGCGCTAGAGGCCTCTTCACCCGATGAGACAGAGCCGCTTCATGAAAAATCACGGTATAAAGCCAGCCGAGG
>CANMSW010000241.1 GCA_947500275.1 Bacteriovoracaceae bacterium
ACGATGACGAACCTCAGGGAGAGTCGACCTGAGCCCTTCCTTCGCGAATCTGCCGTGCTCTTAAGTTGATTTCATCGCGCTTTTCTTGGGGAATCGGCCACTCTTTCAGCTTCAGTCGTTTCCGGGCATCTGCGAATGGCCTGGTCTCTTCGCGGTAAAACTCCCGGAGCACTTTGAGCTGCTCTTCCACGCGCGAGCCCTTCCGCCGGGCGCGATCCGAGTCGAGTAAATCGATTGCGAGGGTCTCAAGGGCTTTGGTCGATCGGCCTTCGAGGTATTCCCCGAGCTCCAGAATCCAGCCGGGTGAGAGTCCGCGCTGCGCGAAAACTCGCGCATTCCTTTCGAGCCGCCCGGACAGCCCCGAGCGATCACTGAAGAGCTCAGACCGTCTCGCTGACGTGGAGATCAACGCTAAGAGTTCATTCAACGCTTCGAACGCTTCTTGTGCGAGAGAACGCGAGCGCCAAGCGCCATGAATCTGATATCCGAGCCCACAGGCCTCTTGTCGGTGAGTGAATACAAACCAGCTCCATCCCGAGACGGGGTCAGTCCGAATGGCGAAGAAAGGATAGATCCTCGAGAACGCCGCTGTGAGGTTGAATTTCGGTCTGAGCTCCCGGATGAGCTGGATTTCACGAAGCTCGGCCGACTCATGAGAGGGTGTCACTTCCCACTCCCATCGATCGGCTGCCTCGACGACCTTGCGCATGCGGGAATGATCCCGAATTCGCTTCGCTAGGCGATATTGCGAAATTCTCTTTCGAAGGGATGCGGCTTTTCCCACATAGAAAAGCTCACCCTTGGAGTCATAGACGCGATAAACGCCAGGATCCAAAGGGACTTGTGTAATAAAATCAGGACCAAATTTTTTATCGAACTTTTTCGTCATGGGCTGGGCGCAAGTGACGAATCTCGCCAACTCGCTAACTCAGCTTCGAACATTTCTGCTGGATTGTCATCGTGACTTGCTCGAGGGGACATCCAAGACATCCCCGCCTGAATCTTAACCGCGTCAGAAACCTTGGGGGCTTGCGCCGCGGCCTGAGGCGTGGGGACCTTCGCCTGCGCTTTGGCTGCCCACTCTTTTGTGCGCGCTTCAGTAATCGCGTCTACCGATCGAACGGCGTGCTCAAGCTCGCGACGATAAGCGGCAGTTTGCTCCCGAGCCTTACGGCGCAATTCACGCTCTTCAGCAATGGTTGCCTCCG
This sequence comes from Bacteriovoracaceae bacterium, assembly GCA_947500275.1. GTDB lineage: Bacteria > Bdellovibrionota > UBA1018 > UBA1018 > UBA1018 > CANMSW01. The sequence continues at coordinate 1,209 of CANMSW010000241.1, forward strand.
CAGCCTGCAACCGTTTTTCGGTCTCTTCCCGCGCTCTGCGATTGGCATCACTTTCGGAGAGGATGGTCTTTGCTTCCGCCTCACGCTGGAGCACCGTACTCCAGCGCTCTTGAAATTGCTTGAGCTCAGCCGTTCTGGACTGAAGCTCCGCACTGAGCGAGGAGAACTGCATTTTCACCATTTGCTCAGCTTCCTGGTGCGCTTTGAGCTTCCCGTGAAGACGGTGGGCGGAGATCGCCGCTTCCGTATTCTTGGTTCGCTCATCACGAAGGAGTCGGTCGTAAAGCGCGTGCGCTTCTTTGAGTTCGCGCTCCAGTCGGTGGTTTTTCTCTTCCGACTGGGCTAGGCGCGCTTCAAGAGCGCGGCCCACTTTCAGGAATTGATCGAGTTGAAGCGCAATCGCTTCAAACGCACTCGTGCGGTGCGTGCTCCAACTCGAATTCGAAGAATTTTCGGTTCCCTGACTTTGATTCGAACTTCCCATCGCAATTCCCTCACTTCCAATCTCAATCGTAGGGGAGGAATGCGACCCTGGGGCTTGATTCTGAGAATTTATTCGCAGACTCAGGCATCTAAACTGAGTTTTTTGCCTATTGAACAAGCCTCGATCAACCGACAGGAGAGAGGGGGGAAGAGAGAACCATGTCGAGCCGCCAAATTTTTATCATCGGATCTACGCTGGTCATCCTAGGATCGAGCTTGATTGCGATTCCTGGCCTCCAGCAATCGAACCAATTTGCGAATTGGTTCAACGCAGGTCTGAATCGGGTGGCAAAAAACGAGAAGGCTCCCGCACCCACCGACCAGATCGAGCTCATCCAGGCAGGTCCTGAGAGGGGCCGCTCCAGGCAGGCTGAAGCAACCCCGACTCGAGAGTAGTCCGTTCTTACCGAAGTGGCTTGAGTCCCTGGAACCCGCGAATCAGGTTATCCTCGAGCTTCTGAAGCGCAGCTGGATTGTTGATATACTTATCCGCGTGAACCCCATCGATCGAAATCGACTCTGGATATCCTTCCACTTTTCCGGCTTCTGCCGAAGAGGTTCCGCCATTCACATACTGCTCGATCAACTGGCGAACGTTCGCGAAATAGCCGATACCGCCATTGCGCTTAATCGAGCCATCTGGGTTGAGTGATGCGCCAAAAACTGAGGCGATCATTCCAGGCTTTCCTTCGTCGTTCGGCAAGAAGCTTTGGGTGATGGAGAGCCCGGCTGGGAAGTAGTCGTTATTCAAGAACTGGAACATCATCGAAACTCCAAGCCAAGACTTTCCGTAGATATCAACATACCCGTAGAGATCGAACTTGGGGCTGATTGGAGATGGCCCACTGAGCTGTACGACCGCGTTCGGCAATCCGATCGGCATTCCGTTCGGCAACAACGTGGTGGGCTCGACCCCGACGTAGTCTTGTTCGTCGAAAATTGAAGTATTCAGATCGAAGCCAACTTCAAAGTGCTGACTCGAAGTAAAGGGCGACACGAAAAGATATCCGTAGTCCATGATCGTGAAGCCACCTGCTAGGTCGGTCTTCACTTGTTCACCAAAAACCAGGGAGACACGAATGGTCTCGAGATTTTGAGAGGGCTGAAAGGTCACTTTCTCAATCAGCTTGGGTTGCTGCCACTTGCAAGCCGGCACCATCATCAACGCAGCCGACACAAATGCTGCTGCACCGAAACTCACCAATCCACCCAGAAGCTTCTTAGACACTTTCATTTTTTGCCCTCGTATCCTCGTTGAGAAAGCAAGATCCTAGCCCTGAGCTAGCAATCGGCAAGAAGGATCTTCGACGAATAGGATTAATTATGAGCCTAAATCACGGTGTCTTGCGGCGAGTTCTTTTAAAAAAAAAGGCACAGAACAGGAAATGTTCTGTGCCTTTTTTAGTGGCGGAGAGAGTGAGATTCGAACTCACGAGAAGTGTTACCCTCTGCTCCCTTAGCAAGGGAGTGCCTTCGACCACTCGGCCATCTCTCCAGCCTAACTTCAGTCGACTCAAAACCTATAACAAAGCGGCCGAAAGGGATCAAGCCAAGTTCCCGCTCCTCTTTAAGCACTCCCTTATCCAGACCAAGGCGGCTTCGACCGCCCACTTCGTGACTCGCTCTTCCATGACTCGGGCAAGGGATGGATCCCCGGAAGATACCCGAAAAGGACTCACTAACTCGGTTTCCCAAGTCTGAGGCTCCGCGCCTGAGAAGTGGCGCTCTAAGCCCAGGTTCCACGTCAGCTTCTCCGATCCCGGCTGGAGGTGAATTCGCCAGACCGCGTCCGAGCCCAAGGGCTCCGGCGGCGCACCAACGCGCTCCCGAGCGCTCACCAGTCCATTGAAGGACCACTCCTTCGGGAGCTTCCCCTGGTTTTCACTCTTTCTCGCAAGCACCCTGGCAGACGATGCGATTCTCTCGCAAAGAAGATTGCCGAGGCCTTGATCGAGGACTTCGACTAAACCCTGGTCCCGACCCAAGCCAAGAATGACCTGGTGTGC
>CANMSW010000242.1 GCA_947500275.1 Bacteriovoracaceae bacterium
GCCTCTAGCGCCATGGAAGGCGCAGCCCCGAAGGGGCGCAAGGAATCCACGGATGGATGTGCCTCATCGACCGAAGTGCCGGGAGCGATTCACGGAACTCGGGGACGGAGCACCTCGCTGCGAGGCGAGGGCGCGTGTCCTCGGGATCGCTGGAGGATGTCGTCCGCGCGCATTGGGTAGAGCCAGAAAGAGCGTGCTCGAGGTACGTGCCTTTTGAAAATGACCGCGTTTGCGCTCCCTCACTCCACCGACCGCCGAGGACCCACACCCCCACTTCGGAGTGAGGGCTCGTTGTGCCCGGTCCCCCCTCCTTGGCTGGCTTTCTGCGGTGATTTTTCATGCAGCGGCTCTGTCCCTTCGGTCGATGAGGCCTCTAGCGCCATGGAGGGCGCAGCCCCGAAGAGGCGCAAGGAATCCATGGAGGGATGTGCCTCATCGACCGAAGTGCCGGGAGGGATTCGCGGAACTCGGGTGCTCCGTCCCCGCAGGTTCCCTGCAGGTTCCTAGCACTCACCGAGCCTCCCCAATCACCCGATGAATCAGAGTCAGAGGGGTTGAAAGTGACAATTCTCGTAAAAAGCGCCCAAACCTGGGCCTAAGATTCCCCTCAGCTGCCCTCAAAACGCGGGCAGAGCGGAAAATAAGGCGACGGAGCTCGTGCACTGTCATCTTCAACCCCTCTGACTCCCGTCGATCGACAATGCACCGGTGCCAGCCTCACTCACGAGCAGCCCCGAAGGACCCCGGGGCCAAGGCCCCCGGGGACGGAGCACCGCCCAGATCGCCCGCCCCGCCCACGCCTGTGTCACCCGTGACCCAGTTCACTGATTGAAAATTTGAATTCATCCTTAAGTTAGGAGTCGAACTGACCGATCAAAGTCTTGGAGGACTGTGTCCATGATGAAACGTTTCAACTCTCTCTCCCTGATTTCAATTTTCACGCTCTCCCTCTCGATGAGCGGAATGGCTGCGCAAGCATCGTCCTCCCCAGAGAAAGCTTCTGCGGGCCCGCGAGCCCATGCGCAGAAGCCCGTGAAGCCAAGCAAGCTTTCGAAAAAGCAGCAGGAGACCGTGCGCCGCGCGAAGCGACACCTCGCCGCCATTAAAGTGATGGACGGCTTCGAACGCCGCCACGGTACGGCCTTCGAATTCGTGCAGCCGAAATCAGCCTGGCTTGAGCGACTCGAGCGCGAACTCAATTTGTTCCCCACCTGCGAAGCTTACTCCGAAGGTGATATCTGCATGGTAGCGGGCTGGACAGGCACCTACCGCTCCAGCCGATGCCGCATCACGGACGAGGGGCGAGCTGAAAACGCCGGGGTTCTCGTCGCACTCAATTGTTCTAGCGTTGAGAGCGTTGCCTGTAACCCCGAGATCTTTGGCAAAACGACGTCCGAGCTCGAGCGCCAAATGTCCACCCTGAACGACGGCGTGGGTAGGGCCGTCGCAAGCTTAGTCACGGCCGAGGGCTCGACCGCCCAACCACGAGTTGCAGCCGAACCTCGGCGCACTTCTCCAGTTTGCGTTCCCCGCACCGAACGCCGCATGACTCTCGGCTGCATGCGCGCCAGCATGACGGCTGCTGGGGTGAACATTCCTGAGCCAGCGCTTTCGGACATCAACCAGTTTGAAGCCTACCTCCAGGCTAGCGATGAATCAGGCCGAGAAGCCCTTCTTTCAGGTGCCGACCTCGCGCGCTGGTTCGAATTCCTTGAGTCGAGTACGCCCCGCCTAGCCGGACTCGCGGGACAGAGCGCTCTTGAGGCGGCGAGTCGACTTTGCTCAAGCATCAGCCGAGGGGATCGTCGCGCTGAAACCGGAGGAATTCAGGAGGTTGAAAAAACCACCGAACAAGTTCAGGCCTTGCTCGAACGCGATCGCTCGCGCTGGGCCGATTACAACGACTGCGGCACCGTCACGGCCTTACTCGCTAGCGCTCGCGATAGCGCGCAAATCAGCCGCAGACCCGCGGTCAGTGACCGTCACGCTGATGCCGCGCCAACTGCTGCACCAGCAGCCGTGGCGCCAGCAGCCGCGCCAGCACCAGCGGCCCAGGAAGCCCACTAAGGACATAAACTCAGCGTGAGAACTTAACGCGCTGATACAAAAATCTCGCCTTCAGGCGTGAATTTAAGTAAGGCCGCTTCGACTCCTAAGAGTTGAGGCGGCCTTCGTGTTTTCCATCCTTCTGGACGGCGACCCGTGAGGACGCCTTTGAACCCTGCCCAAGAAGGACACGCACGCGAATGGCAAACCCTGCTGCAAACTCGACTGGCCTGAGCAACAAATTCCCGACCCAGATCAAGTATATCGTCGGAAACGAAATCTGCGAACGCTTCAGCTTCTACGGCATGAAGGCCATCTTGGTGATCTTCATGACCGACTACCTCATGAAGTCGAACGCAGACGCCAAGACCGACTACCACCTGTTCGTTCAGTGGTGCTACTTCTTGCCGCTTCTCGGGGGCTGGCTCGCGGATAAATACTTGGGCAAATACAAAACGATCGTCGGCCTCTCGCTCGTTTATTGTGTGGGCCATCTGTTCCTGGCGCTCTTCGAAAACAACCCGCCCGGATTCGCGTTTGGACTGGGCCTCATTGCGCTCGGCGCAGGCGGCATCAAGCCTTGCGTCTCGGCCCACGTCGGTGACCAATTCAACGAATCGAACAAGCACTTGCTCGATCGTATTTTCGGAATCTTCTATTTCTCCATCAATTTCGGGGCGTTTTTCTCGACCCTGCTCACCCCGGTCCTTCTTAAGGCATACGGCCCGAGCGTCGCGTTCGGAATCCCAGGGGTGTTGATGCTGCTTGCGACCATCGTTTTCATGATGGGGAAAAAACACTACGTCCACGTCCCACCGACTGGGAAAGACGGACCTGCGGGCTACCTCGCAGTTACGCTGTATAGCCTTCGGAACTTGAAGGCCCGCAAAGAGGGGCAATCCTTTTTTGATATCGCGCTTTCAAAGTACTCGAAGCAAGAAGTCGAAGCCGTTAAAGCGGCACACGGGATTTTCAAAGTCTTTGCCGCAGTGACTGTGTTCTGGGCGCTTTTCGACCAGCAGGGTTCAAGCTGGACTTTGCAAGCCAAGCAAATGGAGCTGTCCTTCCTGGGAATGCAGCTCGAAGCTTCACAAATTCAGGCCGTAAACCCGATTCTCGTGATGCTCTTGATCCCGCTTTTCTCGGGCGTGATCTACCCGCTCGTCGAACGCCTTGGCGTCCGTGTTACGCCTCTCCGCAAAATGGCGACCGGAATGATCCTTTGCGCATTCGCGTTTGCGATGGTGGGTATGATTCAGGTGGCTTTGGACAAGGGGCAAACCCTCTCAGTCGCTTGGCAGTTTCTCCCCTACTTCGTGATCACGATCTCTGAGGTCATGGTCTCGATCACGGGGCTTGAGTTCGCCTACACGCAAGCGCCTCGCTCGATGAAGTCGACCATCATGAGCTTCTGGCTCTTGACGGTGGCGTTCGGAAACATGCTCGCAGCAGTGGTGAGCGAATTGAACGCGTTCTCGGGCTCAGGCGAGTTCTTCTTCTACACGGGCCTCATGGTCGTGATCTCGGCTGTCTTCGTGGTCGCAGCGCGCGGCTACAAAGTCCGCGATTATGTTGAAAGCCAAGACTCGAACGAAGCCCTGGGCGAAGCGGCACTGGCCGGCGCGCC
>CANMSW010000243.1 GCA_947500275.1 Bacteriovoracaceae bacterium
CTCAACCCTGACTCACTGAATCCCTAGCATTCACGGCAGAATCAGAGTCACTATGGAACAGAGAGTTGAAATCATGACTTTGGGAAATTCGATCCAAACCCCCTCAGTGCTCGAGCGAATCCAAGCTCTGGATGAGAAAATAATCCGAGCGGTCGTCACCCGTCGCCCCCAGGAGAAAAGACACCCCATCAACCGATTCATGCGAGGGCTCACGCGCATCGGTGACGCCGACACATGGACTTTGACACTGGCTATCCTTTTCTTCCTAGGTGGCCAGTGGAGAGAGGCTTTTTATACAAGAACCCCGGCGCTACTAGCCACGCTTGCCCTGACCCATGTTCTCAAGCGGATCGTGCGCAGAAAGCGGCCGAGCGTAAAAATACCAGGTCTGGCCCCACTCCTAGGGAATCCTGACGCATTCTCATTTCCGTCCTCGCACTCAGCGTGCGCTTGGGCTGCCTGCCTTGGAATTGGACTCCATGTCCCTTCCCTCCTCTTTCCAGCCGTCGGCCTCGCAGCGGGAATCAGCTGGTCAAGACTGCACGTCGGCGCACATTACCTTTCCGATATCATCGCAGGAGCGGCAATTGGCGCAGGCATGGTTCTCTGGATGAGCTGATCAAAGTCAAACACAACTTAAAGGAAGAAATCGGAGTGTCCCCCATGACACTCTGCTGGTTTTGAATCGTATTTCCGAGGATTTGTAAAAATCTTAGAATTAGCAACAGGCTTCGATACCATCAGAGGTGGTCTAGTCGAGGTTTGTTGTATGGTTCGCTATTCCTCGAAAAGGGCGGTCAGTTACGGAGTACTTTCAGCGGCAATCATTATTGCTGGCCTGTTCGTATTTTTCCAAGCATCCCGCCTATTGCCCGAAGGAAATGCCAAGCGCCCTACCGTGCGCCACGGGAACTCGCTCGACCTCCAGAAGCTGAACCTCTCAAAAGAATACACCCCCGCTGAAATCGAGGCGTTCTACGGGCTTCCTGAGAACATCCGACCTGAGGACGTTCTAACGCTGCCGCCATCTGGAAGAACCCTCGCCGAAGAGACATACGAGTTTCGAAGCGTCTGGCTCAGACTCCGCTTGCCAGCCGTGAACAAAGAGACCGAGAAAGTCATTAGTGTACTGCCCCCCCTTTTCGATCGAGTCGAACTTCACCAGTATGTGACAGGAGGCGTCCACGCCCAGAGTTCATTTTTCCGACTGGGGTTTGCCGGGGAAGATGGATCACTTGAGAATCCGATGCCCTCCTTTGGGATGCTGATGCCTAAAGGGGAAACGGTACTCATCATCCGACTTGAAGCGATCAACGCGCTCCAGGCGAGTGTCTATGTCGAAAACCCGCATAAGGCCTTCGACTCGATTAGTAAGCAGCATATTTTGATGGGCGCCTTTTTTGGAATCTTGTTCGCACTGATGTTTTACAACTGGGTCGTGTATCGGGTTCTGCGGCACAGATTTCTCCTCCATTATCTAGGAGTCATGACTACCAGTGGCCTATTCGCCGCTGCGCTACATGGCTATATGGACTTCTGGATTCCAGGGGGATTGAACTTTGGCCATCGCATCGGCTTCCTCAACTATTTGATTTTGGCATCCCTTACGTTTTTCTTGCGATCTTTTCTCATGACTCCAAGACTTGCGCCGTGGCTGGACTACTACCATCAATTCATTATCGCGATTTGTTTGACCGGTGCTGCGATCTCACTAACCCCCCTGGATGCGATCATTAGTCCCTGGGCCGGTCCAGGACTTGATATTATCTCAGGCGTCCAAGCGCTGATGATCCTAGCCACCGGGGTTGTCGTTCTATGGCGCGGATTCACGCCGGCGCGATTCTTCTTACTCGCGTGGACAATTTCGCTCTTGGGTGTCGCCATCACTTTCGCCGGCATCCTTGGAGTATTGCCGATGACTTTCTGGGTGCGATTCGGAATGCAGATTTCAGGTGCCCTTGAGATGGTGGTCTTTGCGGTGGCAGTGGGTGATCGATTCCGCAGAATTCAGCAAGAAAAAATCGATTTGGCCCGTGCGTCGTGGCAGAATCAACGGCTTAAAACGTTGATCGACATGGCCTGCCACGACATATCAAGTCCGCTCTCAGTGATCCAACTCCATGCAGATATTGCGCAAGCTGAAGGAAAAGATAACGAGCAATGGGAGTCCATCAGGAAGGCCGCGACACAACAGAGCAATATTCTCAGATACATCCGAAGTGAACAGCTCAGGAGCGCAGGCACAACAGAGGATCCTACGCTCGAGCGAGCCGAGCTTTCAAAAGTGATCCCGGAACTTCAGTTTCTCTTTGGTAGTCGAGCTGCCCGTAAAGGTGTTTTGTTACGACTCCCGCAAGCAAGCTCCCTCAAGGGGATCACCCTGAGAGCGAGCTCGGTCATCCTCGTCAACAGCATCTTGGGTAATCTCTTCAGCAACGCAATTAAGTTCACAACACGAGGAGGTGCAGTCTCCTTCGAAGTGACACGCCCGCAACCCGGTTGGATTGCGATGTCGATTATCGATGAAGGCATCGGGCTTGAGGCTTCTGAACTCGCGTTGATTGAGAGTGGCGATATCGGACTGATTCGGAGCCGCCCGGGAACGGAAGCCGAGGAGGGATCGGGCCTTGGGCTTGGCATTGTTCGGTCTTTGACCGAGTCCCTGGGGGGAACGCTGAAAGTCGAAAACCGTCCCGCCCCTGAGAAAGGCACGAAGGTCACTATCAGAATGCAGGAAGCGGAACCTCTGATTGAATCCCGTTTAGATATTGAGAGGAATAGCTCAATCGGGTCAGGTTAAAAAGTCCCCTGGACGATCCTAAAAAGCCGACCGACCATAGGGTCATGCGCACTATTGCTGGCTCGAACCCAAAATCCCTTCATCGCATTTTCTCTCTTTTCTGCATCATGGTAGCTGCGACTTTGACCAACCCCCAGACTTCCCTCGCCGATTGGGACTGGAAGGCTGGTTTTGGGGGGCGAAACACCCCGTTCGGCGCTTCCGGATCGGCGGAGATTGGTTACGGCCAACTTCTCTGGGGCGAAGCGGGTCCGGGCAAATACCTCTATGGCTACATTCGACCCCTCGTTCGCTACCAAGGGGTCGGGGTCGTCAGCCGAGGGGATCTCGGTGTTGATCTTAATCCTGTGTCATTCCTAAATTTTCGCGGCGGGGTTCGCGCCCGATATCGAATGGTGGGGGGCTTCGACACTTTGGATTGCGGGTCGTCTCTTTGCGAGGGCCTAATCACGTCTCCGTTTGCTCAATCCAGTATCCTACTCGGCGGATTGGGATTCTACTTCGGGGCCGCCTATGGCTGGGAGCGACTCACGCACGGTGATTCGTCCATGCGCTTCGCTGAGGAGTTCTCCTCCCTTTACGGTGCGCCAGGAACAGACTCCCTTGTGAATGCCGACTTCATGCTCGGGCGGGAGATTGTGGGAAATTGGAGCACCGGCTTAGTTTGGCAGCGGAACTGGATGCTCAAGCTTGGATCGAGCAATGACTTTAGAGGGGTCTTCGCCCGGAATAAGTGGGAGAAGTGGTCGGGACTTGTGGGGGTAGGCCTTTATGAATCCTCAACTCGGGCTTCGAGTCCCGTCTTTTTCTTTCAAGCCGAATTCCAAGCTACTCCGACTCTCGAACTGAACTGAAAACTGATCACC
>CANMSW010000244.1 GCA_947500275.1 Bacteriovoracaceae bacterium
AGCCGAGTGACCCGTAAAAACTAATTGTTTGGCTGTGGCGCATTTGATGACCAAGACATCGAGGACGACCCGAGGTTGCGAAGCGCGGGCAACCCAGTCGATTCCATGGTGGAGCACTTGAAAGATCATCTCGATCTCTTCGATCGGACGGAGTCTCGCAATTTCTCGCAGCTCTTCCCACTCAGACTCGGATATCTCGAGGGAGGAGGGGAGCGGGCCACCTACTTTAGATATCAATGCAGCATGCAGGTATTCAATCAGCGTGCGGGTGAGCACGCGCAAGTCGTGCCCTTCAGAATAAGCGCGTTCGACTACCTCGAGCGCTGCCTTCGGATCGCGTGAAAAAATGCTCCGCAAGATTCCAAGGACGGCCTGACTGTTGATGAGCCCGATGCTTTCCCTCACTGCGAGGGCTGTGATCTTCTCACTCGAGTAGGCGAGGACCTGATCCAGGATAGAAAGAGAGTCCCGCATTCCGCCCTCAGCAGCGCGTGCAATTAATGCAAGAGCCGCCGGTTCGAAGGGAACTCCTTCGGCATTCAAAATCTCGGTCAAGCGGGATTGGATTTGGGTGGTCGTGACTCTTTTCAGGTCGAAACGTTGGCAGCGTGAAAGAATGGTGCTCGGAATTTTATGCGGCTCTGTTGTGGCGAAGAGGAACAGCACGTGAGGAGGCGGTTCTTCGAGAGTCTTCAAGAGCGCATTGAACGCCGCAGTCGTCAGCATATGCACTTCGTCGATAATATAAATTTTGCGGCTACCCGACGCAGGGAGAAATTTTGCGTTTTCGCGGATTTCGCGGATCTCGTCGACTCCGTTATTGGAGGCACCGTCGATCTCTTGAACGTCGACACTTGTGGTGCCTGCTATTTCACGGCAACTCGAGCATTGATCGCAGGATTTTAGATATCCCTCGCTACTCCAGGTGGAGTCCGCACATCGGAGCGCCTTGGCGAAGATTCGAGCGATTGAGGTCTTTCCGATTCCGCGCGAGCCGGTGAGGAGATATGCATGATGAACTCGTTCAGAACGAATCGCATTCATCAGGGTACGCACGATGTGCCCCTGACCTACGATGTCTGAAAATTGTGATGGTCGCCATTTACGGGCGAGAACAACATAAGAGCTCACGCGATGAAACCCACTCCCCCAGTGCGTTACTTTTCGATTGGCCCAGGAACCTACTCGTCGAAAACGCGATAAACAAGCGGAAATCCTAGTGTTTTGCCGCCCGGTCATGATGCCGCGCACTAGCGTGGGTGTGTCGTCGGTGACACGCCTGCTTAAAAGCAGTGCTTAAGGTTTTCCCCTCCGAGCGCAAAGAGCACCCCCGCTCGGTTGAAACCGAGGGGTTGAGTGTTGAAAAAAGTGACAGTTGTAGAAAGGTTTTGTCGAACCTTAAGCCAGAGTGCTCTCGCTCCCCGTTAAAAGGCGCTCCCACCTCAGTCTTGCGCGGCATGTCGTTTGCTTTTCTATGACGCAGAGAGACGAGAGGAAAAGATTATGAAAAAGAATTTTGGATGGATGAAAGTTTCAGCTCTTTTGAGCGCTGCACTCAGCGCTTCGATCATGAGCGCTTCGATCGCTCAGGCAAAAGAGGAAAGTCCTACCCGGACGATTGAGGTCAATGGGTTCGAAGAGTTATTTGGACTCACTTACCAGCGGAACATCGATTGGACTTTTCAGTGCGGTGAGTTGCTGACACAGAAAGTTCTCCAGCTTCTGGTCAGTGTGCCACAGGACCTGCGAGCAGATGTCTTAGGACATCTTCGACAGATCGAAGTGGTGGACCATGTACCAGCCCCAATTTTCGGACGCGACACGCCCCACGCAGAGTTCGAGGAGGATGACGGAGTTCTTCGAGTGGAGTTTGTTCGTTCACCCGGTCGCGGAAATCAACGCGCCTACTGTAACGATTCGTCAATCAACGAGGTGACTGGATTGATTATCGGTTGGCGGGAGGAAGCGCGAGCTTCACGAATCGCGAGTACCCCAGTGACCGCAAGACCTTCGGTCGATCATAGCGCCGCACGTGCTCAACTAGGTCAGATTCATGGATTAATGGACCAACTCTCAGGTGTGAACCGAGCCCCCGCAGTGGAGCGCGCGGCTCAAGTGAGTGATCAGCCGATTGTAGCAAGACCTGTAGCTCCCCCTGAGCCAAGTGTGGCGCCTGTTCCAGAAACGCAGACGCCAGTCCTAGCTGGATCTGGACAATAAGTTTGGGTGGCGCTTTCGACTCCCTGAGTTGAACGCGTCGCATCCCTGGGTCGATTCGAGGAGCAAGTGGATTCACTTGCTCCTCGAGTTGTTTTTAGGCTCACACTCAGCGTTTGGCTTTTTTCAGGAACGCATGGTAACCCCAAAACTCCAAGAAGCAGACGGCGAAGTTTTGGTGTAGGCCGTCACGGCCCGGGGGAGCCTCTTCGAGTGAATCATCTTCAACTGCAAGTCAGTGCGGGAATTTTCGCAGTGACTTGGAACTCACAAGGACTGCTGACGCGGATTGATTGGTACGACAATCCGCCAGGTTCTGCTGCTGCAAGCTCGCTCTCGAGTTCGTGGAGCGCGCTTTCGCGCGTGGGTGTTCCGCTCGTCCTTTGTGAGCTGTTGGTTCGTTTTCAAAGTTATTTCGAAAATGGCACTCCGGTCGGAGATATCCCTTGGGACGTGATCGACACTTCGCTTTGGAGCGATTTTCAAAAGAGCGTCTACAAGGCGATTGCTCAGATTCCGCATGGCGAAACTCGAACCTATGCGTGGGTTGCTAAACGGGTCGGCCAAGGCTTAGCAACGCGAGCGGTCGGGCAAGCCCTTCGGAAAAATCCGCTTCCGATTCTCATTCCTTGTCATCGCGTTGTAGCGAGCAGCGCGCTCGGTGGTTTCATGGGGGCTGTGGATCCGGATGAGCCGGAAATGCGCTTGAAGCGCTGGCTCATTGAAGTGGAGAGCAGTTGGCTCAATCCAACGTTTGGCTTTTTAGGTGAGGCCCCCGAGTTCCCTCGCCGTCTGTCGGCGGGCTTCCCTCAGTCCATTGCCGAGTCAGTTGATGGCTCCCTGTGGGAGTCAGAAGCAGATGAACAGCCTCAAGTCGGATAAATCGTAAATCATCGATGATCCCGGCCGTATTTGTGATCGGGCAGCCCGAATCACAGCAAGCTCGTTTCCTTGTCATTTGGACGGTAGACGATCAATGAGCCGTCCTTGGCTCATTTCAGAGTGGACGATTAATTGCCCCAGTCTTCTTCTGATGAAGCGCTTGAACCGCAGGCCATCTTGTAGACTTTTTGGCTGGAGGGCTGAACTTCAGTCTTCATGAACTGGAGCAAATTGCGCGAAGCGAACTCTGCGCCAGAGAGGTCGCCGCTTTCAGCAAGTTGGCACATCTGCTGGGTTCGCTCGTAGAGTTGATCTAAACTCGTCGAAAGTGCGATGGCTTCCCGGTATCCGGGCTGTTGGACTTGGTCGGTGTTCCAGGCTTCGCAATAGGAGTAAGGAGCCCAGTAACAGCGTCGATATCGACTGTAAGGGCCGCTATAGTCTTCGCAAACATAACGGCGACCTTGGTTCCAGCGAACGCAAGTCGTGATATCGTGACTAAAGCGCTCGTCTGCAATCTGTCGAATCGTGGTGGAACCTTCCGGAAGGCGAGC
>CANMSW010000245.1 GCA_947500275.1 Bacteriovoracaceae bacterium
CCTGCCTCAGTCTTGGGTCTTCGCACTGCCAAGAAAGAAGCGCGAGAGTGGAAGCGACGATCCGACGCCAGTAAAGAAGCTCCCCCGACCCTACTCAATGCCGATCAGATTCAGGCGGTTCAAGAGCTTGACCAGGTTCGCATCGGGCCTAATCCCGGGCGTACTGCGCTCCTGGACGGCGTGACTGGGAGTGGGAAAACCGAAGTTTATTTGGAGCTGGCTCGAAGAACCTTAAAGGAAGGAAAAGGGGTGCTGCTTTTAGTGCCGGAAATCGCACTTACGCCGCAGCTTCACTCCCGCTTGGAAGCGGGGCTTCAGGCGGCAGTGGGCCTATGGCACTCGGCAATGCCGGCCGGAAAACGGCGGGACTTAGGTGCGGCTCTCCGCAGTAAAAAACTTCGAGTAGTTGTAGGTGCGCGTTCCGCGGTCTTTGCTCCAATTCCCGATCTCGGTCTTCTGATCGTTGATGAAGAGCACGATCCCACTTACAAGCAAGAGGACCGCGTTAGATATCATGCAAGAGATCTTGCCGTCGTGCGCGCCCGAATCTCAGGAGCGATGACTCTTCTAGGGAGCGCGACCCCTTCAATGGAAACGCGAGAACGCGTTCGAGAGGGTAAATATGCCCTTTCGAAATTACCCCATCGAATCGCACCCGGTGGATTGCCCACAGTTGAAATTGTCGACCTCAGAGATGCACCACGAGTAGGAGAGGCTCGTTTTCCGCTCGCCGAAAAAACGTTACAGGCCATTCGCAGTACGGTCGAAGCTGGCCAGCAGGTGATGATATTCCTCAACCGTCGCGGATATTCGGCGTTTCTTGTTTGTGAATCGTGCGGAGAAACTCCCGGATGCCCCCAATGCTCGATTTCGCTGACCTATCATAAGAAAGCTTTAGAGCTTCGGTGTCACGTTTGTGGGCATCATGAACAGGCGCCCGACCGCTGTAAAAAGTGTTCGGGATATGATCTGTCCCCGGTCGGGGCAGGAACTGAGAGCCTCGAGGAGCAACTCCCAGCGTTGGTGCCCGACGCACGTCTTTTACGCCTGGATCGCGATCAAGTCACGAGCGCGACGCGATTAGACCAGATTCTGACCGAATTCAGGGATCGAAAAGCCGATATTCTTTTGGGCACTCAAATGTTGGTCAAAGGACACGACTTCCCGGGGGTGACATTGGTCGTGGTTATTCTCGCGGATGCACTTTTCCGGTGGCCAGACTTTCGGGCACCCGAACGGGCATATCAGATTCTCCTCCAGGTTGCGGGTCGGGCAGGGCGCGGGGACGAGCCCGGGCGAGTCTTGGTTCAAACTTTTCAGCCCGAACATCCCGTACTGAAGACGCTAACCGGTGAACTTCCAGCGGAAGATTTTTTGGAATCCGAACGGACTCTTCGGAGTGAGTTGGGATACCCACCCTTTAAGCGTATGGCTCGGCTGCGCGTCGAAGATTCTCAACGGGATCGCGCGCGCTCCCATGCCAGCGAATTGTATTCCCTGATCGAACGGCAGATCTCTGACGCTGATCTGGTTGTTCTCGGTCCGAGCGAGGCGTTCATGGAACGAGTGAAGGGAATTTGGCGCTGGGATTTGCTGATTCGAGTCGGGAGTATAACGGTTCTGCAAAAAGTTCTCACTTTGGCGCGCTCTTGGGCAGTAGAGCGTGAAGTCGCGCTAGTTGCAGATGTTGATCCGCAGGGAATCGGGTAGAATCATCTTACTATGTCGAAAAAAGAAGGAGTTGAATCGGGAGCAGTGGAGGCGGGCGAGAAGCCGATGACCGCGAAGTCGCAGGCCTTGCGTGAGCGCATTCAAGCGCAATTTGACAAGGCTGCGGAAGCCCACCGCCAAGAACTCTTTCGGCACCGCATTGATCTCGCGCGGGGGGGGGTCCGAAGTTACACGCTCAGGCGGGTCCCTGAAGCCGTCAAAGCATTCCATACGTATCTGCGGATCTTGGAAGATTGGAAGAAGGTACCTGAAGGAGGTCTTGCGCCATCTCAATTCGATCCGAAAGACGATGCCGCTGAACTCTTACTGATATCAGGAGTCTATTGGGACTTAGTAAAGCTTTACGATCGAACCAAGAGCCCCGAAAAATACTCGGAGTTCATGGGGTACATCGACAAATATGTTGAATTCACAGAGGGTCAAAACTTCAAACCCCTGGCCGCCGAAACCGTTCGTAAGTACCTAGTGGCCGACAAGCCCGTTCACAAAAAAGAATTCAAGGAACTCTACAGGCGTCTGGCAGGGAGCAACTGTTTCGTCGCGACCGCTCTCGTGGATGTTCAGGCGGTCAACACAACTCCAACGCTCCGGTTGTGGCGAGACCACATACTGATGGCTTCACCGATCGGGCGCCTGATCGTCTTCATTTACACCGACCTTCGGGCGGGGGTTCTGTTGGCCGAAATCAGCGACCGGCTGCCGCTCTCCATGCGAAAGCTGCTCGGCCAGTGCCTGGATCGCCTGGCCGAGCACATTCGTCCAAAACTCAGTTAAGGGCGTTCCAAATCCTCTCAGGTCGGAACTGTAAACTTCGATCTTCCCAATTCAGTTGGAAAGAAAGCCAAACGACAAAGGCTCGCCCGCGAATATTGTCAAAGGGGACAAAACCCCAGGCGCGACTGTCATTCGAGTGGTCACGATTGTCACCCATCACAAAGTACTGTCCCTCGGGAACTTTCCAAGAGTTCTCACCCTCACCGAACGGCGATCCAACCATCTGATCGAGCATCATCAGGTGTTTGCCCTGCGCAAGCTTTTCCCAGTAAAGTGCTGGATCCCGATAAACGTCTTGATCAAGCGACTTTAAGACTTCGGCTTTCTCACTGTCCGACATCAAGTCGCGCGGTAGGGGCTGCCCGTTTACGAAAAACTCCTTCTCGTTCACGGTTACGACGTCCCCTGGAGTTCCAATCACGCGTTTGATATAATAAAGACTTGGATCATTAGGGTAGACGAAAACAACAATATCACCCTGTTTGGGAGCTTCGCGTTTCATCAAGTAGATCGGCTTATCGCCGATCCAATCTGAAAAGGGGACTTTGATACCATAAGCGAGCTTATTCACGAAAATGTGATCGCCGATCAGAAGGGTCGGGATCATCGAGCCGGATGGAATTTTGAACGCTTCGACGATGGTCGACCGAATGCCAAACACAAGGAGAAGCGCGATTCCGATCGATAGGACGTTCTCCCAAATGACCCGTCCCCAAGAGGGTTGATCGGTCGAAGCGGTAGGAGGAGGGTTCGCCGGTCCGGGGCCTTCGTTCAAAAGGGGCGTTTTGGCTTCGGCTGGGGTTTCACTGGTGGGTTCATTCGGAGTCATGAAGGGTTCATCCTTGGCATCGAGTGGGGTTCCAGTTCACCATACAATCAGGTTACCTTTCGAGAGTAGCTGAAACTTGGCCTCTAAAGAGGCTTTCTCGAAGAGAAGAGAGAGATGCGGACGCTGGACCGTTACTTAACTGTCATTTATTTGAAGAACTTGGCGATCAGTGTGGCCGGCCTTGCGTTCATGTTCATTCTGCAGGGCTTTCTGTCAGACTTGACGGACGGAAGATATTCGGTTCAGCAGTTATTGATTTACCACGGGTACGCTCTCCCAGAGATCAGCGTCAAGTTAGC
>CANMSW010000246.1 GCA_947500275.1 Bacteriovoracaceae bacterium
CTGGGATGTGGTCGATGAGAACCTCCAGATTTGGGCCGGAAACGGTTACATGCAGGAGTATCCTTTCGAGCGTTGGCTCCGAGACGCACGAATCAACCGCATTTTCGAAGGGACGAACGAAATTCTACGGGCCTTCATCGCGCTCTCGGGGCTCCAGGGGCCCGGCCAGAAGATGGCGGGACTTTCTGAAGCCATCAAGTTTCCGCTTAAGGGGCTGGGTCAGGTCAGTGATTTCGTCTCGACGCAGGTTAAGCGCCGCGTAGTGGGTGAAAGCATTGAGAAGTCCCACCCGCGCTTGAAGAAAATGGCGGGTGTCCTCGAGGAGTTCGCTGGCGATCTCGCTACGCAAGTCGAAGTTCTTTTGCTTCGTCACGGAAAGCAGATTCACTTGCGACAGTTTGCTCAAAAACGGGTGGCTGATGTTGCGATCGACCTTTACGCGATGACTTGTACACTTTCACGTGTGACTCGGGCGCTCGAAGAGAAGGGACCTGAAAAGTGTGAGGTTGAATTGGCGATTGCCGAGGCGTTTTTCTCTCGTGCATCGACCCGCGTGAAAGCAAACTTCAAGTCGATCGACAAGAACGATGATGATCAGATGAAGTTCCTGGCTGAGAAGGCTTATGAAATGTCAGGCAAGTATCCTTTTGATATGTTGAGCGGATAACTGAAAGTGTCGATGCTGATCGTTCAAGATCGTTTTTCTAAAAATGCCGGTCGGCTCCGTGAGGAGTTCGACCGGCTTTATGTTGACCCAAGGAAAGCCGACTCGAAGCGCTTCTCTTGGGACTGGTGGCACGTGCCGGGTCAGTACACGCTGCTCCGGACGCCCGCTTATGCCTTTTTTAGCGGACCGCTTTGGAAGAGCTTGGAGCAAGAGATTCTCGAGTTTGGGCAGAAGCAGCTGGGTTGCACAGGGATCACGCCTCCTTGGATGAGTTGTTACGTCGAAGGGTGTCGCCAAGAGCTCCATGCTGATGTTCCCCATGGGCCCTTCGCTTACGTCTTCTCTCTGACTCCATGGAAGAGGAGGAAGTTCTCAGGAGGAGAGACCCAACTTCTTGCCCCTGAGGTCCTCGATTGGTGGTCGAACTTTCAGACCATCGACGGGCTCGAAAAAGAGAACTTCGTGAAGACAGTGCCCGCCGATTTTAACCGGATGATTGTTTTTGATCCCAGAGTGCCGCACGGAGTGAGTGAAGTCCGGGGGACGCTCGATCCGCGCGAAGGCCGATTGGTGATTCACGGTTGGTTTACTGATCCAAAGCCTTATTTCGAGGGCAGCCTCCCTGCCCAATCCTCTGCCCGCGTCCTGGATGCTTTTGTGGGCGACTTGGGAAAGGCGCTGGAGTCATTCCCAACCGTCCACGGGACTGTGGTGCTTCGGGTGGAGGTACGTCCCTCGGGTGAGATTTCGAGGGTGCAACGCTTAGTGGACACGTTGATTTCCCTGGAGCGCACGCCGGATGCGCAGGAGCAAGTGAAGCGCCTTTCGGGGCAGATTGCTCGTGCGCTACGTTCAGTGTCGTTTCCGAAGTCCAAATCGGGGGGGAAGATCACTCTGCCCCTCTTGTTTCGCTGAGGCCTTCGCTCGATCCAGATCATGGCGTATTGCCTCATCTCAGAATCTATCCGAGGGCAGGGGCGCTTCCTCTGGGGACGGAGCATATCGCACCGAGGCGCGGGCGCGATTCCTCGGGATCGCTGGAGGATGTCGTCCGCGCGCATCGGGTGGAGCGCGAAAAAGCGCGCTCGAGGTACGTGCCTTCTTAACCTGCTCGCGCTTGCGCTCCCTCACTCCAACGACCCGCGAGGACCCGCACCCCCACTTCGGGGTGAGGGCTCGCTGTGCCCGTGCCTCCCCCCTCGCCGCCCGATGAGACAGAGCTGATTCATGAAGCTCGGGGACGGAGCTCGACGACGATCCGGCGAGCTCCAAACTGGGACAACTTTGCGGGGACGGAGCAAGGTCCCGGCACTGCGCACACGCGAAGCGCGGGACCCGGCTCAATCAATCCATTGCTAGGCGGCAGCTTGCTGTGTCGCGCCCGACACCTGCTTGAAGCTTGAACACCCTTTATTGAAGGAGTTCTGCCCAGCGGCACTATTAAGGGGCGCTGGGCAAGTTTTCGCCCATGATGCTAGGCGGCACCGCTCTTGCTCAAGTGGAGCCCTGCGTCGTGATGAAAGCCGCTTCGACGCCCCGCTGGGGGACAGTCCCTGGAAGGGAAGGATAACTTTTTTCGAGTGGGTGAAAAATGTCCATGATTTCTTCTAGTTAGCTTCTGCCAAGAATGTGTCAAATTTGACACGCCGTGGAAGCTGTTGTATGGTCCCGGCGGTCCTAGAAGTGCCTGTAGATGTTTGCAGTGTACTGGCGAATTCAGCTGCCTGAAACGGGGTCTTCTTAAGTCCCGAATCTCCGGTTGGTTTCATTGAATGGAGGTTTTCATGGTTTTCAAAGTGGGTGACAGTGCCGTTTATCCAGCTCACGGTGTCGCAGTTGTGAAACGCATCGAAGAGATGGAAGTGGGTGGCATGAAGAAAACCTTCTACGTCCTCCAGGTTGTAGAAAATCAAATGACCATCCGAGTTCCTACCGATAATGCTCAGTCCGTTGGACTGCGTGCGATTATCTCAACGGATGACGTGAACAACGTCTACAAGATTTTGAAAATGCGCAACGTAAAGATCGATCAGACTACCTGGAACCGACGTTACCGGGAGTACATGGAAAAGATCAAAACGGGTTCAGTTTTCGAAATTGCCGAAGTGCTCCGTAATTTGTTCCTCCTTCGTCACAGTAAGGATCTTTCCTTCGGTGAACGTAAAATGTTGGATCAAGCTAAGCACCTTCTCGTGAAGGAGATTTCCTTGGCGAAGAAGACAAAAGAAGAAGTGATCGAGCAGGAAATTCAGACGATTTTTGCTTCCTGATCAAAAGAAAAATTAAAATAAGAGATGGGGCTCTGTGGAAACACAGGGCCCTTTTTTTTGGGTTTGAGGGCCTGCCCCCCATTGGCGGCTGATTAGCCCCGGTGTTAGCGTCCGTGTATGACCGTAGCCTCAAAAGCGCCTCGTGAAATTCGAATCACCAATACGATGACCGGCAAGAAGGAAATTTTTGTTCCTCATGCTCCAGGCAAGGTTT
Source organism: Bacteriovoracaceae bacterium (assembly GCA_947500275.1). Taxonomy (GTDB): domain Bacteria; phylum Bdellovibrionota; class UBA1018; order UBA1018; family UBA1018; genus CANMSW01. The sequence goes on from CANMSW010000246.1 coordinate 3,152, forward strand.
CCTTTTACTCGTGTGGGCCCACTGTTTACGGGTTGATCCATATCGGAAACTTAAGGGGCGGCCTGGTTGCCGACCTGACCTTTCGCTACCTGAAGCGCGCGGGCTATGAGGTCAACTACGTCCGAAATTATACGGACGTCGATGATAAGATCATCAAAAAGGGTCGCGAAGAGGGATTGGCGCCTGAGGAAGTCGCAAAGAAGTACACGATCGAGGCGGAGCGAGATTATGCGATGGCTGGAATGCTCGAGCCCACCCATAAACCTTCGGTGACGACGCATATATCAGAAATCATAGCGCTCATTCAGCGGATTATCGCAAATGGAGTTGCTTACGTTGCCCCCGATGGCGAAGTCCTCTTCGAGATTAACCGGTTCCCCGGATACGGAAAGCTTTCCCATAAGCAAATTGATGAACTCGTTGCAGGGGCGCGGGTGGAGATCTCGGATAAAAAGAGAA
>CANMSW010000247.1 GCA_947500275.1 Bacteriovoracaceae bacterium
GATTCATTGATTTTCTTCCGCGCATCGGCGCTCAGGAAGTGGGACCGCGGATTCGCCAAGGAAAGGGAGAGCGCGACGTTGTCGAATACGCTCAGATAGGGAATAAGCTGAACATTTTGAGGGACATATCCAATCAAGCGGCGAATCGCTCGAAGGGTCGTCGGTGAGACGCGCGAGAGGTCGTACCCGAAGAGGGAAACACTCCCCGTGGAGGGCGCGCCCTCAGTTGCGATCAAGCGCAGAAGCGAAGACTTCCCCGCACCTGTGCCTCCCACGAGGTAAACGAACTCACCTCGCTTCAATTCAAGACTCACATGATCGAGGACACGCGCCTGTCCGTGCCAATTTTTGCAAACCGAAACGAGGTTCACCATCCTGGTGCCTCTCCTTTCAAACGGAGGGGGGCCAAGAAATGCCGCGCCGCATCCCGCAGCTCGAAGGCATTTCTCCAAAAAGGGGGCGAACCCCCTCTCTTTAACGATAACGAGTTCGCTCGGAAAAGGCGACCCAGGGAACACGCCCAAATCCCCAAGCGAGGCAAGAGAGGCCCCGTTTTCCGTCAAGCGGGTGACACTGAATCCTGGCACCCCAAAAAGTGTCTTATTTAGTCGAATGGCCGATTGAAGTTTTCAGGTTCTCCTCCTACGGTGGGCCCTCCAAAATTTGAGGTCCAAGGCTATGCGAACTGCACTCCGCTCGGTCACTATTCTCCCTTTCTGCATCGGGCTCGCCCTCGTGAATCCCATGACTCTTTCGGCTCAGGCCGTCGAGACCCCCGGCCGCCCAGGAATCCCCCATCGCTGGGCCCCTGCTTTGAAGCAAGCCGTGGGCACCGCGTACGAAGGTGAATCCAAGAAGTCGCCACGTTCGCCTGTTTGGTTCACCGTCGCAGACGGGATTCTCACGGAAGCTTACTACCCGTCGGTCGATCAACCGCAGATGGGAGACTTCCAACTGCTCGTGACCGATGGACTGTCCCGACTTTCTGAACAACGTCGAGATGTTTTGTCGGAGGTTCGATTTACACCCGGTGCATCGGCCGTCGAAATCCGAGGGATCGATCGAGAGGGCTGGTATTCGTTCGATCAGCAAATCGTGACAGACACCGAAGCGGCTGTGATTCGGGTGAAAACGGTTTTGCGTCCTGCTCGCGCTGGCCTTCGGGTCCACGCACTGTTCAAACCCGCGCACCAAAATACGGGAGCAGACGATATCGCGTGGGTCACTGCGCAATCTCTTCTGTCAGAGGGGCGAGCGAGCTCAACTCTTCCTCCGTTTCCCGTCCGTGACTTCTCCCCTGCAGGGACTGCGATCGTCTCCTCGACAGGGTTCACACAAACCTCTGTCGGTTACGTGGGCACGAGTGACGGCTGGCAAGATTTGCAAAAAAACTTTCACATGACCGAGCGTTACTCGACGGCTGGTCCAGGCAACGTCGCCTTAATCGGTGAACTCAACTTACCTGAACTTCGCGAGCTCAAAACCCGGGCTCCGATTCCACTGCTCCCGATCACTTTTGAATTTGCGATTGGATTTGGACCGAATGCGAGAGCCGCTGAAGCCGCTGCCCGTGAGTCTCTGCAGTCGAAAAGGTTTGACCAGGTTCGTGCCCAATACGAGGCCAGCTGGAGCGCCTGGTTCCAAAGCCTGTCAAGCGAAGGGCGCCCGATCTGGGAGCGAAGTGAGTCTGCGCGGTTAAGTGCTCTCGTCATTAAGACCCATGAAGATAAAACGGCGAGAGGCGGCATTGTCGCTTCTTTGTCCAAGCCCGGAATTCCCGATGGCGATCGCGCAGGTGACGCGCTCGGTGGATATCATTTGGTTTGGCCCCGTGATCTTTACCACGCGGCAACTGGGCTGCTCGCTGCAGGAGACCTTAAAACTCCGAAGGCGGTTTTGAACTTCCTCATTCAAACTCAAAAGCCGGATGGCTCTTGGCACCAGAACCTCTGGACGGACGGATCGCCTTACTGGACAGGGATCCAATTGGATGAGGTTTCATTCCCGATCCTTTTGGTTGAGCAACTCGTGAAACACGGAGTGCTCAACGAGCGAACCCTCAGTGAAGCGACACGATCCATGATCGAAAAAGCGGCAGGGTTCATTTTAGAGAACGGGCCGCGCAGCCAACAGGACCGCTGGGAGGAAATCGGCGGCTACATTCCTTCGACGCTCGCGGCTGAAATCTCGGCTCTGAGCGCAGCCACTCGCCTTCTTCCTGACCATGCCGAGTGGGCAACAAAAGCGACACAATGGCGAAACCAATTGGACGAATGGACCTTGGTGAAGTCGAGCTCACTCGGTCGAAACTACTTCCTGCGCGCGAGCCCGAATGGCCGCCCGAATGACCGCGAGGAAATCGACCTGGCCAATGGAGCTGGTCGCGCGACGGCCTCATCGATTCTGGACGGCGGATTCCTCGAGCTCGTTCGCTTGGGCATCCTCCCCGCTCAGGATTCAAGAATTCAGTCGACCCTCCGTCTTTACGAAGACACGGGACTCCTTGATATTGCCTCAGAAACCGATCCGATGACCGGCGCTCGGGGATACCGACGCTATAATCGGGACTTCTACGGGGAGTCGCGAGTCGGTGGGTACTGGCCTCTTCTGGCGGGAGAGCGCGGCCATTTGGCTTTAGCCGAGGGGAATTTTCACCGTGCCCGTGCCCAACTTGCACTTCTTGAAAGCCAGGCCCTTTCCAGCGGAATGATTCCGGAGCAAACTCGTACTATCGCAAGCCCTGCTGATGCAGGATCAGGCGTGGCCTGCCCCCTCGTTTGGGCCCACGCAGAAGCTCTGCGTTTGAGGAGAAGTCTGAAGGATGGAGAGCTTTTCGATCAGCCTCGAGTCGATTGAGCGACGACTGAAAAACCCAGTCTCGGCCGGAATCCTGAAGAGCGCCATCGCGCTCGGTACCCTTGGCGCGTGGACGGCATTTTTTCGTCTTCTTGCCATGACCCTCGTCACGGCGATGCTCATATCGCCTGACACTCGCTTCTCTCAAATCACGGACGCGTTTGCTTCCATTGAATTGATCGTTTCGGGCTTGGGAATGCTCACGCTCATCATTCTTTCGCGAGCTCTCAATCCCCTCGCTCACCCTCGGTATGATGACCTGATCTCGACTTGGCGTTTCGAGAAGCGCTTTCTCCCTGGATTTGCCGTGGGTGGCGCTCTTGCTTTGATTTGGACCCTTGCCCTAGTGGCTGGGGGAACTGCGAATTGGGTCGGTTCGAACCTTTCTTATGAGGACGCTGCGCTCACGCTGACGAATACAACACTCCGGACACTCGCTATTTTATTCCTCGTTTGGTGCGACGAATTCTTTTTCAGAAACTCGATTCAGGCGCCTCTCCAAAAATCGCTCCGCACGGAATGGGCAGTGCTCGTGACCGCCATCGCTTTTTCGACCACCAAACTCATCCAATTTGACCTCGGCCGAGCCCAATGGCTGACGCTGACGTTGGTCTCGCTCAACCTCGGGTTGCGTAACCTTAAGGACGGCGACTTCGGCCGACCGGCCGGAATCTGGACAGGATTCCTCGTTCTTCTCCATCCGGTACTCAGCCTTCCAGTCCTCGGAAACGATATTCAGGGCCTTTTCC
>CANMSW010000248.1 GCA_947500275.1 Bacteriovoracaceae bacterium
AGGGTTGCCTTCGTTTTTACCTTGGGACTGGTCAGGCTATGATCCTTTGGTTGAGACCGAACTGGCCTCACAGATTCGACTCTTTCCGAATCGATGGAAAATTTCCGCGACCGGTGCCCCTCAGTTTGTGGGCGAACCGGCAAGTGCGGTTCAGAACCTAGGCGACCTGGGCGATCTCATGGCAGCCTTGAATGCCTTTCTTCGTGAAACTTCGCCTAGGGACGGTGCCTTTGCGCAGTATTTTGGGCCCGAATCACAGGCCGCCGATCTTCTTGATCCGGAGAAGCCCCTCATTTTCCCATCCGAGGGGCGTGTTTTGGCTATTGGGGTTCTTGCCGGAATCTTAAAGAACGTGATTGCGCCGGTTTACGGGCATTTAATTGTGAAGCAGCAAGGAAGTCCGGATTTTGGGCTGGGGATTGAACTGGTTGAAAACGTGGACCTTCTTCGGGGGCGTCGACCCGATCTTCCGACAACGACCGAGGCCGTTGCCCGGGTGCTCTCGGCCGCAGGCGATTTACGGGAGACCCTGCGGGAGGATCCGGACGTGCCTTCTGAGCTCAGAGAGCTCTTGCCTCGTCTCGATGAGATGCAGCAGGTGGGGGCGATCTATTTAGGTGCGAAGTCCCAATTGGCCGATGGTGGATTTACGAAAGCGCTCTCGTCCAATGCGGGTGAATCGCGGAGAATCCTTGATACTCTCGTGGGGTTGCAGGCGCTGAGTGGGGCCTGGAATAAGTCGGAAATTCTTCTGATTTTGGTCCGGATCCACCAGGGCTGGGTTCATTTGGAGAACCGTTGGCCAGAGATCGAGCGCTTAATTCAATCGCGAGCTTCGCTGCGGGAAATCCAGAGTCAGGGCTTTGTTCCTTCTGAATTGTGGCAGTGGCTGCGCCTCTGGAAGGTGACCCAGCCCAAGCTCCGGCAACAGCTTTCTTCGGGGTTGAGTCCTGTCATCTCTTGGGAGCAGTGGGACCAGCGCATGCAGGCTCTGGAGACCGCATTGCGCACCTATTGGGACCCCACCACTTGGGGCGGACTCTGATTCAAGAACAACTTTCAACTTTGGTAGACTGAACCTTGAACACCAGGGTGTGTTGGGCTAAGGTCCGCCAACCGTTATGAAAGTAAAATCTTCTTCCCGTGACGTCCAGAAAAGGCCGATCCCACCCCTCAAAGGTGGAAGTGCGCGCCTTCAACCTAAAACCAGCGAGCCTAAAACGATGAAGACAGACTCGAAAAGGACTAAAGAAGTCGAGACCGCACCTCTCGTGCTCTCGGGCACTCAAGTGAAGTTCCGCTTGGATGCGAAGACTTTGACCACCGTTCATGATTTCATGGTCAAGTCGCGCGTTCTCGAAGAGCGACTGATCCGCATGTACAAACAGAACCAAGGTTACTTCTGGCTGGGATGCCCCGGCGAAGAGTCCTTTTTGGTTCCATTGGGCATGATGATCAAAAAGGGCCAAGGCCTTGATTACGATTTTATGCATTTCCACTATCGCGCGAGCGCGCCGATGCTGGTGATGGGTGCCGATCCTATGGATTCGATGCGCCAGATGCAAAACACTGCGACTGACCCGTATTCAGGCGGTCGTAACTTTGCTTCTCACTATTCGAAGCGGGATTGGAACGTCGTTCCGATTACTTCCACGATCGAGACTCAGTACCTGAGTGCAATCGGAACCGGCATTGCGCAGAAGCGCCACGGTGGCGACAGCATCACCATTGTGACTGGCGGAGCTGCAGGTACTGCCGAAGGTGATTTCGCTTCGTGTTTGGTTTGGGCTTCTCGCCCTGGAAACGAACTCCCTCTCTTGATTATTGTGACCAATAACAAGTTCGGAATTTCGACCCCCGCGAACACGCAGCACGGCGAAAAGAATATTTCAGATCGCGGTAAAGCGTTCGGGATCAAGTCGGCGACCATCAATGGATTGGATGTCGAGGAGAGCTGGTTCGCGTTGAAAGAGGCGATGGACTACGTTCGTAAGGAACGTAAGCCTTTCTTGCTCGAAGCAAACGTGTCGCGTCTTTACGGGCACAGTTCAGCAACTGGCGCTAACTTCATCACGGGTGAAGAGGATCCAGTCGCAACTTTCGAAAACAAGCTCGAAAAAGCTGGAATTTTGACCCGCAAAGAAATGGACGACCTGCGCGACAAATACAATTCCGAGTTCCTGGAAATGTCGAAGCGCGTGAAGGACGAGCCAATGCCTGATCCTTCGACGATTTACGATCACACCTACGCAGGCCAGAAAGGGCGGTACTGGTAATCATGGCACATATGGCACAGGCCATTCGAATGGCCCTTCACTACGGTGAAAAAAACTTAGGCGTAAAAGACATTTTTGGTGAAGACGTCGGTGCCCCTCTGGGCGGCGTTTTTACTGCGACTCAGGGTTTAGAAACCACTTGGAACTCTCCGCTCGATGAGCGTGGAATCATTGGTGCTGCGATGGGATTGGCCTTCTCAGGCGATCGTTGTGTCGCAGAGATCCAGTTCTGCGATTATATCTACAACACAATCGATCTGTTGAAGCTCATTGGTAACCAGTGCTGGGCCTCAAACGGCGACTGGAATATGCCTGTCACCGTGATGACCCCCGTCGGTAGCGGGATTCGGGGTTCGATTTACCACTCGCATTCGTTCGATGCGACGATGACCCACATTCCAGGCTGGAAGATTGTCATGCCCTCCAACCCCTTGGATGCTTATGGGTTGATGATTGCTTGCCTGAAGGATCCCAACCCGACGATGTTCTTGAAGCCAAAAGCGCTTCTTCGCGTCGAGGGCGCCGAGGCGATTCCTGGTGAGCCGGATCTCACTCCAGAAGGAAAAAAACTCCTTCGGGATCTGATCGACAAGCCGGTCGTAGGCGATACCTCCAATTGGAAGCCTCGCTGGCCGAAGGGCCTGACCGATTACACGGTTGAAATTGGTAAGGGCAAAATCGTCCGCGAAGGTGAGCATGTCACGGTCGTGAGTTATGGCCGCACTTTGCCACTTTGCGCTCAAGCTGCGGATGCACTTCTTACGGAAGGCGTTTCGGTTGAAGTGATCGATCTGCGGACCCTCTGGCCTTATGACTGGGAAATGATTTCGAATTCGATTCGTAAAACCCACCGTGCGGTTTTCGTGAACGAAGACACTGAAGTGACGAACTTCGGAGAACATTTGCTCCGTCGCACAGTGGAAGAGCATTTCTACGATCTCGAAGCGCGTCCTCGCTTGGTCGCGGGCGTCTTCACTCCAGGTGTCGGCCTCGCAGATGGTCTTGAAATGGCGTCGGTTCCTCAGTTGGGATCGATCACTCAAGCCATTCGCGAAGTGGTTTCCGAGCGAGCTTAACGAAATCGGTCAGACTTCTTCGGGAAGTGTGACGAGTTTCGAATCAATCTCAAGCCCCTGTCTGAACGCGAGTTCAGGCGGGGGCTTTTGTTTTTAAGGGTGAAGTCCAGGTGAGGAGTGGGAAATGCCCTCTCTGACCTCAGGTGTGTGGAGCTCCGCATAGTCCCGCATGCCCCTGAGGATAAATTGGACCGTTTCCGAGTTGGTCATCTCGAGGTCCCGCTCATTTGGATAAAGGGGGG
>CANMSW010000249.1 GCA_947500275.1 Bacteriovoracaceae bacterium
AAGAATCCCATGAGTATGACCCTGAAAGAAATTGAATCGGCCTTGAAGCAACTGCGACTATCCGGCATCCGCGCCACGCTGGAGACCCGAGTCCTCGAGTCCCAGGCTTCCAATTTACCCTTTCTTGAAGTTTTTTCCGCCGTACTTCAGGACGAGCTCGACCGGAGGCGCTCGAAACTCATCGAGCGGAGATATCACCTTTCTGGCCTGAGCGAGCGAATGTCCTTGGAGGAGTTTGACTGGGGCTACAACCCGAAGATTCCAAAACGCGCGTGTTTTGAACTCAACTCCCTCAAGTTCATCGCCGAGGGGGCAAACGTCGTCATGATTGGACCTCCCGGCACCGGCAAAAGTCATATCGCGAAGGCGATAGCTTACTCCGCAGTGCGAGCCGGACATTCGGTCGTGTACAGTGAGGCTGATGACCTCCTAGCCACACTCGTGATGCCGGGACCAGGACCTGTGCGTCGCAAAGTCCTCAAGCCCGTCCAGGAAGCAGATTTGCTCGTGCTGGATGACTTGTTCCTGGCTCGAAAAATGGCTCATGAAGTGGCTGATGAGCTGCAAGCCATTCTCCACAAGCGCTATAAGGCCAATTTGAGCACGATCATCACTTCCAACCGCCCGATCGGAGACTGGGGCAAATATCTCGGAGACACGGCGCTGACTTCGACCCTGCTCGATCGACTCATGCACCGGAGTCGCCTGCTGGAGTTCGCAGGAAGAAGCTATCGCCTGAAAGAGGCATCCTTGAGACTTGCGCAGGATACGAAGTCAAGCTAACGACGCGACCAACGTCCTGTCGCCTGGGGGATTTTCAAGTGGCCACCGGGGGAATCCAGCATTCGATCATCGTGACGAGGTCGCCACGGCGACCGAAATTGTATCCCACACTCGATTATCGCAGCGTGGTCGCCACGGCGACCGAATCTATATCCTAGAACTCCATCCATACCACAGCGGTCGCCACGGCGACCGTGCGCAAAACCAGAGAAACAAATCAAATAGTCGCCGCGGCGACCGATTTCGAAAATTGAACTTGCGTCACTCCAAAGGCTCCATAGAATCGAGGTCGACAACAAAGGATTGTTTTCACATGACCCAAGGAGGGTTTCACTATGGCAGCGTTTCGTGACATGTCGTTCACGCCTGCGGAGTTCGCAAGCATTGCGAAAATCGACCGCGGGATGATCTCCCAACTTGAGTCGTCGGGACTCTTAAAAACCACCAAGAAAAAAGTCGGAAACGTCGATCGCAAAATCATCGCGCTCGAAGATATGCAAGCGTACTTCCACGCCTTGCGCGTCCTCTCTGAGCAAGGCGTAATCACTGCCGCCAATCCAGAAGCGATCGAAGGATTGAAGCGTCAGAATATTGGCATGACCACGGGCCTTGCTCCCGTAAACCCAATTCACAAAGTCCAAATGTTCTACAACGTAAAGGGCGGCACGGGAAAATCGACCATGACCGCACAATACGTCATGCGTGCGGCCATGCTTGGACTCAAAGTCCTCGCAATCGATCTAGACGGACAGGGCCATTTAAGTGTGAATCTCGATGTCCTCGATGGCCACGAGCGCCCTACAATCTATGACGTCCTGATCAACGACTTGCCGATCAGTGAAGCAATCATGAATGTAGCGCCCTGCCTCGATCTGATCCCGGCCAACCTTGGACTCTGTAACATCGAAATCCCCCTCAATAATAAGACACGCCGGGAATACCGCTTGTCTGAGGCCCTAGCGAAGATCGCGCACAACTACGACTTGATCGTAGCGGACACAAACCCCGCAGCATCCATCCTGAACGGATCGATGCTGGTTGCAGCGGGACTCGTCAACGTCGTCTGCGCTACCAACCCACTCTCCTTTCATGGAATGTCACTGGTCATGGCGACCATTGAGACCATGGAACAAGAGTTCAGCCGCAAGCTCGAGGTTCGAATCATCCCGAATATGTACGACAATCGGGAAGTCATCAGCCAAGAGGTGCTCGGCGAACTGCGCTCGCAATTCTCTGAGTGCTGTACACGAACAGTCATGAATCGAACCGCTGACATCAATGAAGCGACTAAACGCAGAAGCACCGTCTGGGATGTCAACCCACGGGGAGTCGCAGCACATGATATTACTTCACTTACGGAAGAGCTCATCTGGCTGAACGAGCGGCCGCTTTCGGTTATCCCGCTCAGTGAGGGTGAAGATGAAGAGTTTACTCAACCCTCTAGCGCGTCAACTTTAGAAAACCAGACAGCCCCCACAGAGACTCAAGTGTCAGCGACTTCAGAAACTCAATTGAACTAAGCAAAGATATCAATCCAAACGGATTCGGAGTGATTTATCATGGAAGAAAATAAGACGCCTGAGACCACCAACCCAAGCACGGAAGCAAATAGTAAGGTCAAAACTCGGCAGGGCAGCGGCTACCTTAAACAACTCTACAGCACTGCGCGGACCACTGCGGGCACGACACATACCGGACTCAAAGGACTGACCACTTTCCTCGTCAACTTCATCCCCACTGACAAGGTTGATGCTTCAGAACTTCAAGTGCGCGTGCATTTCGATGACAGTGAAGTCGAGGCTCTTGCTCACTCCATTCGTGAGCATGGGGTTCTCCAACCGATCCTGGTCGTGCAAGACGGCGATCGCTACAAAGTAATTGCGGGTGAACGCCGACTTCGGGCTTCAAAACTCGCTGGAATGGACCGCATTCCGGCGCGTGTTCTCTCCACAAACGACAAAGCAACCCACGAAATCGCACTTCGCGAAAACCTCGACCGCGTCGACCTACACCCGATCGAAGAAGGAGAAGGGTACGTCTCTCTCCTCGAGGCTCAGGCTTACACCAGTCATGATACGATCGCGAAATCCTTCGGGAAGCCAAAATCGCGGATCACGGAGTGCATTGGCTTTACCAAGCTCCCGCACGAAACCAAGTATGAGCTCATGAAGCGGAATATCAAGAACCGAGCCCTTCTGCGGCATTTGCTCAATTTGCCGGTGGACCAGCACTTAGCCGCGATCGAAGAAGCTTCACAAAAAGAAGAGGTTCTTGCCGGGGATGCGACGACCCCAGCTCTGACTTCAACAGAAAACACCCGTACCCCGATCAAACGTGAAATCAAAGCGTTCGAGTATAAGTTCGACAAGAAGGGTCTCAATGTCCCAGGCTTTAAGTGGAAGACGGGCGAGGGCAACGAAAAGCTCGTCACTTATATCGAATCCCTGAAGAAGCTTCTCACTGAAATTGAGGAACAGCTCACTTCATAAGACTGCGAATCCACCTTCAAGAGTAAGGATGAAGGGCGAACTCAGACTGGGTTCGCCCTTTTCTTTAGCAAGCGTCCAGTCCCCAAAACCACCAATCGTTCCATTCAAGATTTGGAACCAGGGGCAAGATCATCCCCTGTACACTCTTCTGGTACTCAATCGCGCCAGACGGCTCACGGGGCCCCATCAAAAGCGCACCGGGCGCCTTCTTGTTAACAGCGCTGAAAAGAGTGGGGAGTAACTTCATATCGCCGTGCCATTCGTGGACGATTCCATTCAGATCGATGCCGCGCCCAATCGCACAGCAAGC